>CAZQTQ010000148.1:0-9453 GCA_964596025.1 uncultured Rickettsiales bacterium | reverse complement strand
ACGACGACACCGCCGGCGACGACGACGACACCGCCGGCGACGACGACGACACCACGACCACCGGAACCTGCACGGGTACCACGGAGATTGACGTCGGGGTCGTGACGACGAACTCGGTCACGAGCGCGGCAACCACGAGCTTCTCGGTGGCCGAGCCCCTGGACGTCCAGGTGACAATGACCCACGTCAACGGCGATCCGATGGATTGGCCCTACGTGACCCCCTGCCTCTTCAACTACATCCTCACCAACAACGCCAGCGCCACGGACTGCCTGGCCACCCCGAGCGTCGCCCCCGTACGCATCTGTGGGCTGGCAAGCACCCCGGTCGAAATCTCCTGTGCCACGGACAGCTCGTCACCCAACGTTGCCACGGACTCCACCACCATCGATCCAATGACCAATGAACTGGGCTGCACTCCGTCCGAACCGCTCCCGGCTGGAAACTACTACCTCCTGATCTGCATGGAAGAAGCCAGCTCCATCGAGGGCGTGTCCAATCCGGCTCCCATCCCAGTAATCGTCGTCGACTAGCGGCGGCCCATGACCTACGACCTTCGCCCGATGAAGGCACCACGCCTGGCGGGAATGGGCCTGCGGGCCTTCACCTGGGCCGTAGAGAGCCCACTCCTACGCTGGGCGCTCTTGCCGAAGCTCTTCGCAGACGCCGGGATTACCGACTTTCGGAGGCGGCACCTGGACGAGGCACCTTCAGTCCGCCCGATCCTCCCCGGCTGCGGAGAAATTGGCCGCGACCCGGGGCGGATGCCCACGCTGGGCGAACTCTCCCGCACCCCACGCCCCAGCCAGGACGGCTTCCGGTTCGACAACATCATCGACTTCGCCCGTGCCTACCAAACCGGCAGCGCCAATCCCTTGGACGTCGCGGAACGGGTCCTGGCGGCAATTGAAGTGGGTGAGCAGCGGAGTCCCGCGATGCGGTCCATGGTCACTTGGTCCCGAGACGACCTCCTGGCCCAAGCCGAAGCCTCAGCCCAACGTCACCGCGAGGGCAAGACACTTGGCCCCTTGGACGGTGTGCCCGTCGCAGTCAAAGACGAGGCCGATGCCCTGCCCTTCACGACCCAAGTTGGGAGCTCTGTCTACCGAATTGAACCGACCGAGGACGCTACCCCAGTAGCCCGGCTGCGTGCCCAAGGCGCGCTGATCATCGGCAAAGCCTCGATGCACGAAGTTGGCCTAGGAGTTACCGGCCTCAACACACACTTCGGAACCCCTCGAAATCCATACGGAATCAATCACTACCCGGGCGGTTCTTCCAGCGGTTCCTGTGCCGCAGTGGCCCAAGGACTTGCGCCCCTGAGCCTTGGCGCGGACGGCGGCGGCTCCATCCGCATCCCAGCCTCCTTTTGCGGCTTGGTAGGCCTCAAGGCGACCTGGGGCCGCATCAGTGAACACGGCGCAGCACCCCTGTGCTGGAGCGTGGGGCACGTGGGCCCCATCGGCGCATCGGCCCTGGACTGCGCGTTGGGATACGCCGTCATGGCGGGTCCAGATCCGAAGGACCCCAACACCCTCAACCAGCCGCAAGCCCACCTAGACGGCTTCGGAAGCAGTAGCCTCAAAGGCCTACGAATGGGCATCTTCACCCCGTGGTTCGACGACGCCTCAGAGCCCGTCGTCGCAGCCTGCCGCGCCCTCCTCGACCACTTTGTGGAGCTCGGGGCGGAGCTGGTAGAGGTCGAAATCCCCGACCTCGAACTCTGCCGCATCGCGCATATGGTCACCATCACCTCGGAGATGGCCACATCGACCGAACCGAAGTACATCCAAAGTCGAGGCGGCTTCGGTCTCGAGACGCGAGTCAACTTTCTCCTTGCCCGCCAGTTCACCGGCCGCGACTACGTCAAGGCGCAGCAGGCGCGCACCCGAATCACCCAGCACTTCCTTCGGGTCCTGAGCAAGGTCGACGTCGTCGTAACACCGACGGCCGGGATCACCGCACCGCCCATCCCTAAGGACGCGTTGACGGCAGGGGAGTCCGATCTGGAGACCTTGGGGCGAATCATGCCCTTTGCGCCACAAGCCAACCTCACCGGCCTCCCCGCCATCAGCTTCCCTGCCGGCTACGACAGCGACAACCTCCCCATTGGTTTCCAAGCGATCGGGCGGCCCTGGGAAGAACACGTCCTCCTCAAGATGGCCCACCTCGCCGAGGGCAAGGTCCTCAAGACCGCACCAGAGGTCCACAATCGCTTGCTCTCCCCCCCCAATCCATAACGCGTCCACCACCCGGAACTTGCGTCGATGATAGCCTCGGGATTAACGCGGGCTTGCACTAGGCCCCAAGGACTGCCAAAGCCTTGAAGGAGGACCCATGCCCTCATCGACTCTTCCGCTTTTCGAAGACGCACTCACACGCCTGGAACGTGCCGCTACCCACGCCGGCGTCGATGCGGAGGCAGTCGAACGCCTGCGCCACCCCGAGCAGATCATTCAGGTCAGCATCCCTCTGCGCAAGGACGACGGCTCGATAGAGGTCTTCCGAGGCTACCGCTGCCGCTACAACAGCGTGCGCGGTCCGACCAAGGGGGGCATTCGCTACCACTGGGGCGTCTGCCTGGACGAGGTCCAGACATTGGCCTTTTGGATGACCTTCAAGTGCGCCGTTGTCGGCATCCCCTACGGGGGCGGCAAAGGCGGCATTACGGTGGACCCGCGTGCCCTCAGCCGGCGCGAATTGGAACGACTCAGCCGCGGCTACATGGCACGGATCGCCGCCGTTGTCGGCCCGGACACCGACATTCCCGCACCCGACGTCTATACCAACTCCACAATCATGGGCTGGATGGCAGACGAGTACAGCAAGATCGCGGGCAAGAAGAGCCCCGCCGTCATCACTGGCAAGCCTCTTTCGCTTGGCGGGAGCCTGGGCCGGGACGACGCGACAGGCCGCGGGGCCTACTACTGCATCAAGGAGCTTGAGCGGCGGCGCGGATGGGACCCACGCACGATCCGCGTGGCCGTACAGGGCTGGGGCAACGCCGGTCAGCATGCAGCTCGTTTGCTGGCAAACGACGGCTACCTCATCGTGGCCGCCTCAGACTCCAGGGGCGGCATCTACCGCAAAGAGGGCTTCGACGTCGCCTCCTTGATCCAAGTGAAGAGCGAGACGGGCCGGCTGAAAGGCGTCGTCTGCAAAGGCTCTATTTGCGAGACGATTGACCACGAAACCCTCACCAACGAAGAGCTGCTGGAGCTCGACGTCGACCTGCTGCTGCCCGCAGCGGTCGAGGACGCAATCACCGAAGAAAATGCCCCCCGAATCAAGGCCCCAGTTCTGGTCGAACTCGCCAACGGTCCCGTATCCAGCGCGGCCGACGCCATCCTGCACGAGCGAGGTAGCCTCGTCGTCCCAGACATCCTCGCCAATGCCGGAGGGGTGACGGTGAGCTACTTCGAGTGGGTCCAGAACCGGACCGGTTTGTACTGGGATCTCGACGAAGTCCACCGGCGCCTACAGACACGGATGGTTGAGGCCTTCGATGCGGTCCATAGCTGCATGGACGAATTCGGGTTCGACATGCGCACCGCTGCCTATGTACAGGCGCTTCGCTGCATCGGGGAGGCCGTGGAGGCGGAGGGGACCGGGGCTTGGTTCAACGCTACCAACTAAGGACCACAATTCGCGGTCACGAGTCCAGACCATTAGAATAGCGGCCTATCCTCCGGTGGAGGAGGTTAGGAGGAGCAGGAATGTCGCGCGCAGTTCGCCGACCAGTGCTGGGTTTGCTGGGAGCAGCAGCTCTGATTGCGCTGCCACTTCTTGTTCAGGCCAAGGACTCGGCTTCACCCAAGCCGCAAGCAGAGGTAGAGGCCCCTCCCAAGCCGAACGACCTCCTAAAGGGTTTGGAAACAAGCGGTCCAGGCTGGAGTTACACCGTCCGCAACGACAAGCCAGCGCCTGCGCTCGTGTTCCAGTTCTTCGGTTCAGAAGCCGAGCAAGTCGAGGCCCTAAACCAATCCGACGACAAGGGTTCGGCAACCTTCACCTCGTTGGTTCAGGACGAGTCGGGCACCGCCCACGGATACTGGGCCGGGTGGACCCTGAGCGGCTACTTCGGACGCGGCGTCTACCTGTACGGCAACAAAGAAGGCAGGTGGGTCGAGGGCGACACCTCGGGAGACGTAGCCCAGGGCCTCGGCTACTACCTCTCCGGCAAGAGAGAAGGCGCTTGGAACTTCTACGGCGTCGACGGTCTCTTCCTCCGCTCAGAACTCTACAGCGCAGGGGAGATCAAATTTAGCTTTACTCGTCCCGCCGACTGCAAGAGTTTTCCGCTCTGCTACCAGTGGGCGGAAGAATTGGTCGAGATTGGCGAAGGTCGTGCTGCTCTCCACTGGTTCCAGCGGGCCCTCGCCCAGTCCATCAGCATGACGCACCAGATCCACTCCCATACCAAGCTCGCCGAGCTCTACGACCAATTGGGAGAACTGGACGACAGCGAGAACCAGTGCGATCTGCTGCTTGCCCTGTCGCCGTCCAATGCCTTCGCCAAGAAGCAGAAGGGGGTGCTTGCGGACAAGCGGACGGAGCGGCCGAAGACCCCCTTCACCCTCAAGCGGGACTAGGGTCGGCCACGGAAGCGGTCATTTGGGCGTGACAGACGCCCCCCAATGAAGTAGCTAACGCGCACCATGAAACGCACCTACTACTGCCTCTTCCTGTTGCCGATACTCGCCCCAGCACTGCAGGGCTGCCCCACTGATGCCGGAATCGGCCGCCGCCCCGTGGCTCCCTCGGTCACCATCACGGCACCAACCGACGGAAGCTTCTTCGCCCCCACCGAAGGTCCCTTGGCCTTGGGTGGGTTGGTCTCCGACAATCGGGACGCTGCCGAGGACTTGAGCGCTCGCTGGTCGGTCGACGGGAGCCAGGAACAGGCGGCTAGCGTCCAAGCCGATGAGAACGTGACCGGTGAACTCACGCTGGATGAATTGGACCTCGGTGGACACGACCTAAGCCTTGAGGTCGAAGACGGCGACGGCGAGGTCGCAGAGGACCACGTGCGCTTCTACCTGGCTACCGTCTCCATCAGTTCACCTGCGGACGGGAGTCTCTTCTACCAAGACGACGAGATCACCTTCCAAGGCGCAACGGACCTCGGGGGAGACGAAGACAACCTGCTCGCCGGTTTGAGCTTCGAGTGGTCTTCCAGCCTCGATGACGCATTGGACGGCGCGGTCTCCGGAGAAGGGGCATCGATCCTCGTTGCCTCCGAATTGAGTGCCGGGGTGCACACCATCACCCTCACCGTAGCCTCCGGCAGCGAGGCCGCTCCGGTTGGCTCCGCGAGCATCGACGTTACGGTCCAACCGGAAATCGTAGAGGCCGAACCCGGGGACCTCATCTTTTCCGAGTTCATGGTCGATCCCCAGATAGTCGAAGACTGGTACGGCGAGTGGGTAGAGCTGTGGAACGCGTCGGACTTCGCCATCGACATCGAAGGCTACAGCTTCCACGACGACGACATAGACGCCTGGACCTTGACCGGCTCCATCGTTGTTCAACCCCGAGCCTATGTGGTGCTGTGTGCCTCGCCCAGCGAGCCGCCACAAAGCAACTCTGCGACCAACGGGGGCGTGCCCTGCGATGGCGTCTTCTACCGGCCCCAACAGGGCAGTGGCGGCGGGATCGCGCTGGCCAATGGGACCGACGAAGTCGCGCTCTCGCGTCCCGATGGAACCCTTATCGATCTCCTGAACTACGACGGCAACTGGTACACGCAAGGGGTGGCGATTGGCGTGGACCCCAACTACCTGACGGCAGACGACAACGACGACCTCAGCCGCTGGTGTAACCAGAACTCGATCGTCTCTTCGGGAGGCGAGCCGGGTACACCGGGCCAGGAGAACGACAGCTGCCCCGACCCGACGGCCCCCAACCGCTAGAGCCCGTCCGTCGCTGGGCTGCTCGGTCTCCGAGAAGAGACCCTCACAGCTCAGCCTCCAGCGCCCACCCGGGAAGCTGGTAGCCCTCGCGAAGGGCAGGGGCGGAATCCGGATGGGCCCCATAGAGTGCCTCCAGGGATTTCGCCCGAATCGGAGGCACGAGTACGCGGAGCGCGTAGCCGGCACCCCGGTCGAACTCGGACCAGTCCATTCCCGCTCCCCGATCACCACCGAAGCGAGCTCTGTGGTGGCGGAAGCGCTCTTCGTGCTTGGCAGCCGCGACCGCCAAGGGCCGGCCCCAGTCCCAGTAGTTGATCCCCTGGTAGCTCCGAACCAGCGCATACCCTCTCAGAAACGATGGGCTGCGTTGGCCCAATGGCACCCGCTCCTTGGGGGGTGTCATCGCGTCTTCGGCCATGTCTACGTGAAAGAGGGCTACGCCGTCGTAGCGCTTCGAGGCCTCCAAGTTTCCAAGGTCCCAAAAGGGGAGCGTCGTGGGGGCCTGCACCGCTGCCAGGGCCACCAGTACGAGCGCCCGGACCTTCCCGCCTTCGGACGCCCAGAGAGCCGCCAGCGCGAATGCGACCGGATGGAGGAGCGTGGCGTAGCGCGGCACAAAGAGCAGGCGACCGTCGCTGTCGGGACCGGTATAGGCAAACGGCGCCGCGGCAATCGCGAGCCATCCAAAGACGAGAAACGCGGCAAGAAAACGGCGCAGTGTCCGGGCCGGCGATCGCGGCATTCGGTCAAACACCAGAGTGCCCACCGCCAGGAGCAGGTAGGGCACGAGAGAGGCGCTCGCCGGCAACGCGCTGCGAAGCCAGGTGAAAGGACCGTAGAACCGAGGCGTCGCTCCTCCCTGCAAGGGCGCCGCGCTTTGGTGCGCACGGGGAACTGCATCGGGTTGGAAGATTAGCTCCAGCTTGTCGTTTGCCCACAGCCTTGGATCCAGCCCAAGGGATCGCAGGGCATCGATCTCAAGAAGAAGCTGCCAGGTGAGGACCATCGCGAGTCCCTCGGCTAGAAACAAGCCCACCAGGGCCATAGCGGCGGTTCGCCGCTGCCCCACCCGCCAGTGGTCCCGGGCCCAGGAAACAGCCAGCCACAGCCCGAAGAAGGCGGCCGGCAGCAACAAGGACGTGTTGAGAATCATGGCCAGAGCCAAGAGACCGCCAGCGGCCAGAGCCCGCCCCAGAGCAGGCCCGAAGCGGTCGGGTGGTTCCAGCCAGGACAAGACCGACCACAGCCCCAGAGCCGAGAGCAGCACTACCCATTCGTGAGTTCCCCAGCAGACCAGGCTCACCTTGAAAAAGACCGCCGTGGGTAAGATCGCAAGAAGTAGGAAGAAGACAGGGGCCCTGGAAGATCGTCCGTTACTCCTACGGAGCACGCTCCACCACAAGCAGAGCGTCATGACCGACAGCCCCAAGCCAAAGCCGCGCAGAGTCCAGGTCGAAAACGGAAGCCCCAATTCATGGACCAGGAGGTGCAGGCCGGCACCGGCGAGGATCAGGGTCCCGTGAACCGCGTTGTCCCCTACGTGCACTGTACTCAGCGCGAATTGCCGACGAAGATCGGGGTCGCTCAGCAGACCGCCAAGGCTGTGATCCGAGAAGGCCAGGATCGCGTCGTAGAGCGCATACTCGCCCTGGTCGATGTGGAAGAGAAGGTGCCCGCTCGTTGCCACGGCCAGACAACGCACTGAGACGTAGAAAAGAATCAGAGCGGCGGCGAGCCAAAACACCTGCTCGCTCCGGAATCTCAAAGCCAGGTTCTCGCCGACGTCACGGAGCAGCCATTCTACGCCCCTTGCGGGACTGTCACCGGCGGGGCACAGTGGAGGCATGGCCGCCCCGGGACCCGTCCAGCGAACGATCGAAGCGGCACTGAGCAGCGCTTTCGCACCCCAGAGCCTTCAGGTGCTCAACGAGAGCCACATGCACAGCGTTCCGCCTGACTCCGAGACCCACTTCAAGGTAGTCATTGTTAGCGAGGCCTTTGCCGCCCAAGCCCTGGTGAAACGACACCGCGCCGTCCACAAGGCCCTCGCCCGACCTCTGGCAGAGGGCGTCCACGCCCTATCGATTGAGGCCCTAACTCCCGAGCAATGGTCCGATCGCGGAGGCCAAACCCAGCCTTCGCCGCGCTGCCCGGGCGGTTCGAAGGACCAGTAGGAAGCTGGGCCGCCAACGGTTCATTCGATCGAACCGCCCCCAAGAGGGGCCTACCAAGACGGGCGGGACAGCATGAGGACGAGGATTTCCTCGACCGGAAGTGGCCTCGAGAAGAAATAGCCCTGGGCTGACTCGCAGTTTAGTTCCCGCAGAACATCCAGCTGTTCTTGGGTCTCTACCCCCTCGGCCGTGACCGTCATGTCGAGGCTCTTGCTGAGATCGAGGATGGACTGAATGATTGCCGGCCGGTGTCCCCGAGCGATGCTGCTGACAAACGACTGGTCAATCTTGAGGACGTCGATGTCAAAGGAGTGGAGGTACTTGAGCGACGAATAGCCGGTGCCGAAGTCATCGATGCAGACCCGCACCCCTTCGGACCGCAGACGGGAGAGGATTTCGCGGGAACGCCCACCGACCTCCATAACCACGGTCTCGGTGATCTCCAGATTGAGTTGAGAGGGCGGCAAGCCGGTCCGCTTTAGGAGTTCGACCACCCCGTTACTGAGGTCCCGCTGGCGAAACTGGCGACCACTCAGGTTGACGTTGATGCGAAGACGAGCCAGGTCCTCATTTTCCCGCCGCCAATCCGACAACTGCTGGGTCGCCTCCTCCAGGACCCACCAGCCCAGCTGATCGATGAGGCCGGTCTCCTCGGCAATGGGGATGAACTGGCTAGGCGAGACCAGGCCGCGCTGGGGGTGCTGCCACCGGGCCAAAGCCTCCAGGCCCTCAATCGTCCCTTTCCTTAGATCAACGATCGGCTGGTAGAAGAGGTGCAGTTGGCCATTTTCGATCGCAGCACGGAGGTCATTTTCCAACCTCAAGCGGGTGACGGCGTGCTCGTGCATCTGGCGGGTAAAGATCTCGTGCCGGGCTCGGCCACCCTGCTTCGCCTTGTACATCGCGGTATCGGCATCCCGGATGAGGTCCTCGGGGCGGTTGGTTCCAGTCGAACTCAGGGCGATCCCGATGCTGATCGAGGTCGTGATCTGCTGGTCTTCGAGCTCGAAGGGGGTGTGAAGGACCTCATGGATCCGGTTAGCCACCTTGACGGCCGCCTCCTTGCCGCTGATCTCGTCGAGCAAAATCGTGAACTCGTCGCCCCCCAGACGCGCCACCGTGTCGCCCGGTCGAATGCAGCTCTCCAAGCGCCGAGCTACCTCGACGAGGAGCCGGTCGCCTACCTCGTGGCCCAGGCTGTCGTTGACGACTTTGAAGCGGTCAATGTCGAGGAACAACACCGCATACAGGGATTCTTTGTTGCGCTGGCGGCGCGCCACCGAGTGGGTAAGCCGGTTAAGGAAGAGGGCCCGGTTGGGAAGTCCTGTGAGGACGTCGTGGAATGCATCATGGAGCAGCTGATCCTC
>CAZQTQ010000147.1:0-9470 GCA_964596025.1 uncultured Rickettsiales bacterium | reverse complement strand
CAGGATGCGGGAGCTTCTCCTTGCCAAAGCCCTCGATGCGCTCCAGCCAGTACCAAAGGAACGAGCCGATCCCCATGGAGTAGTCGTCGAACCACATCTGGCCGTCGCTGAGGACGTCGAGTCCTGCCAGTTCCTGGTCCCGCAGCACGGTGCGGACGGCGTCGTCGTAGGCCTCTGCGTGGGCCAAGACCTTGAAAGCGTCGAGTACGTCTCGCCCGGCAAGCTGCCAGGTAAACCAAGAGGGGCGTGGGTAGCTGCCGACCATCGTGGTCGGGAGGAGCTTGTCGTCGATCATGGGGGGATGTCGTGCTTTCTCCAGGGCCGCTCGACGCTCTTGTCCCGACTCATCTGGAGGCCGGTGATCAGCACGTCGCGCGTCTCCCGGGGGTCAATGACTTCGTCGACCAGACCGCGGCGGGCGACCTGATAGACGTCGATGTAGGGGCGAATCACCTCCATCAGTTGCTGCTTCATCTCTTCGGGGTTGGGCATGTTGGCGAGCATCTTCCCGCCGGCGATTCCCAACATCCCTTCGGGCCCCATGACCGAGATCTCCGCCGAGGGCCAGGCCACGATGAGGTCGGGCTCAAATGCACGGCCGTTCATGGCGTAGTAGCCCGCGCCGTAGGCCTTCCGAACGATGACAGTCAGCTTGGGCACCGTCGCCCGCGCCACGGCGAAGAGCATCCGAGAGCCGTAGTCGATGATTCCCTTGCGCTCGGCGTCACTGCCGATGACAAAGCCCGGCACGTCGACAAGAAAGACCAAGGGGAGCTGGAAGGCGTCACACAGCGTGACAAAGCGAGCCGCCTTGCGGGCCGAGTCGCTGTTGAGGGCGCCGCCTAGGTACTTGGGGTTGTTGGCGACAATGCCGACGGGATAGCCGCCTATGCGGCTCAGGCCGGTGGTGATGGACGTCGCGAACTTCGCCTTGATCTCGAAGTACTCGCCATCGTCGACAATCATGGGAATCAGCTTCCGCATGTCGTAGGTGCTGCGGGTCTCGGCCGGGAGGACGTCGAGGATGGCCTCTTCGATCCGCCGGCGGGCCGCACCTGCGCCCTCGCGAATCGGCGGTTTGTCCCGGCAATTGGCTGGGAAGAAGCTCAGGTAGTCCTTGACCGCCTTCAGGCAGTCGGCGTCCGTCTTCACCTCCATGTCGGCACAGCCGGACTCCCGGTTGTGCACCTTGCTCCCACCCAGATCCTGCTCGGAGATGTCCTCCCCGACCGCCGCCTTGACGAGGTTGGGGCCGCCCAGCGCCATGGAACTGGTCCCCTTGACCATGGGCACGAAGTCGGCCAGCCCGGGGATGTAGGCCGTCCCGGCCGTCCCGGGCCCCACCATCGCTGCCACCTGAGGGACCACCCCACTCATGACGACCTGCTCCCGGAACATGTAGCCGGAGTCCGCAAAGAGCGGGATCTTTCCGAGGTTCTCAGGCCGGGGATCGATGCGGGCACCACCCGAGTCCACGAGCCAGACGATGGGGATCCGGCTCTTCAGCGCCATCTCTCTCAGGCGTGCGACCTTGGTCCTACCCACCATGCCAATGGAGCCGCCCAGGACCGTAAAGTCGTAGGCGGCGATGCAGCAAGGACGACCATCGATCTTGCCCACGCCCGTCACCACGCCGTCGGCGGGAACCAGGGGATCGGTGTACTCGCTCCCATGGAGCCCCAGCTCTAGGAAGCCATCCTCATCCACCAGGGCATCGACCCGCTCCCGGGCCGTCATCTTGCCCCGGGCATGCTGGCGGGCGATGCGTTTCTCCCCGCCCATGGACCGGGCCGACTCCCGCCGCGTCTGAAGTTCGGCAACACGCTGCCGCATGCTCGTCATGGCTTGGCCCCTTAGTAGCTGCGCGGCAAGCCCAGATCGTGCTCGGCGACGAAGTTGAGAATCATCTCGGCGGTCACCGGAGCGGTGCGCAGGAGGCGGACCGTCTCGTAGTAGTAGATGACGCCGTACTCTTCGGAGAAGCCGTAGCCACCCAAGGTCTGGATGGCCCGGTCCACCGCCTCGATTGCCATCTCAGCTGCCTTGTACTTGGCAACATTGGCGTAGGAACCGACCTTCCCTGGGTGCTCCTCCTGGTCGAAGGCCCAGGCAGCCCGGTAGGTCAGGAGACGGGTCGCCTCCAGCTCGATCTTCACCTGTGCCAGAGGGTGGGAGATGGCCTGGTAGGCACCGATCGGCTTGCCCTTGAAGAGCTTCCGCTCGTTGGCGTAGTCCACCGCCGTCTTCAGGCAGTGCTCGGCCAGCCCGCAGGCCGAAGCCGAGGCCAGGATGCGCTCGGGGTTGAGCGAGTTGAACAGCACCATGCTGCCCATGTCGTGATCACCGATGCGATCCGCAGCCGAGACCTTCACGTTGTCCATGTGGACCGTGAACTGGGTCATTCCCTCGATGCCCCGGGTGGGAATTGGACTGAGGGTGATGCCTGGCGCCTTGCAGTCGACGACGAAGAGAGCCAAACCAAAGGCCTTGGGCAGACCCTTCTCGTCGATCTCCTTGCGTGACGTGGTCCGACAGACGAGCACCATCTTGTCGGCCACGTCCGCGCCAGTAATGAAGACCTTCTCCCCAGAGATGAGGTAATCGTCCCCGTCTCTCTTCGCCAGGGTCTCCAGACGAAACGCGTTGCTTCCGGCATTGGGCTCGGTGATGGCGAAGCAGAACTTGAGCTCGCCAGTGGCCATCTTTGGCAAGTAGCGCTGCTTCATCGCCTCGCTGCCGTTGCGAAGAATGCAAGCCGCGTCCATAGCCGTCAGGATGAGCAAGGCATTGCCAAAACCGTTCTTGGCGAGGGCCTCGACGCCCAAGGCACAGGCCAAGAGGCCCATACCGTTGCCCCCGTACTCCTCCGGGATGACCGCACCCATCAGACCGGTGCCACAGATGGCCTCCCAGAGTTCTTCGGGGAACTTCTTCTCCTTGAGAACCATGTGTCGGAGCTCTTCTTTGCGCTCCTTGAAGGGCTCAAGGCACTTGACCATCGCCTCCTGAATCAGGAGGTGCTCATCACTCAGTTGAAAATCCAAAGACATGGTGTCGCTTCCTGCGCCTTCTGTTCGCTCAGTCTCTTGGGAAGATGGACTTGTCCTGCAGCTTCATGACGTCACCGACGTTGCCGCCGACCACGAGTTGGCCACTCATGAAGGCCTGCATGGGGTTCACGCTGCCGGTGATCATTCCGATCCAGGTGTCGGTCGAGGTCTTGACGTTGGCGGTCGCCGCATCAGACGTGCCGGTCTCGACCGTGCAGGAGCCGTTGTCGACGTTGACGAGCCAGCTCTCGGTGTCGTCGCCCGAGAAGTCGAACTGGATGATGGCGTTCCAGGCACCGGCGGCGTCACTGTTGAAACGGCGGGGGATGGCTTCAAAGATGTCTTGAATGGTGATTGGCATCGTTTTCTCCGGATTGGGCGGATGTTCCGCAGGTGTTCAGAGTGTAAGGTGCCACCTTATACATTACAATCATCTTCTCCGCCAAGACCCCAAGACAGAGATTTGTTGCAAAGCGGTATCCTCTTCGCGAACGGGAGCCCTGTGGAAAACCAAAGGACATTCAGCGCCCCGCTTTCCCCCGGGGGCCGCGGGTGGCTTGGCGTGTGCTCGCTCGCGGCGCTCGTCGCGATGCTTCTGGTCCCAAGCCCCCTCTTTGCCAACCCGGCTGACCTCTTTGGCTTGGGGGCCGCGTCCATGGGTCGAGCCCGGACCGGCTTGGTCCTGGATCACGGCCCCTTCGCCGCGTGGCGCAACCCCTCCGCCATGGGCTTGGCACCCCGCGATGAGGCCTCCCTTGTGCTGTTTGGCGGCGGCTTAAGCCTCGCTTGTCTGGGGGAGGAGATCTCCGCCAATCCCCGCACCTGCGACGACAACATCCTGTTCGACGGCAACCAAGACGGCCTGGTGGACGCCAACACCGCTGCAGATCGCTGGACTCCGGAAGCGGTCGAGGGCCCGAACGGGTTCCAGCTGGGCTACCTCCGCGCCTTCGGCGGTTGGCTACGCTTTGGCTTGTCCATCAACCTGCCTCTGCAGCGCATCATCCTCTTCGAGCAGGAGGACGCCTACCTGCCCTGGTACCTCCGCTGGAAGAATCGCTCCGAACGCATCGGGATCTACCTCTCAGGCTCAATCCGCATCGTTGACGGCCTCTACTTGGGCGTGGGCGCCTCGATCCTGGCCCGCGCCCGCATCGAGCTGGACTTTGACGTGGACGCAGTACTCGAGGCTTCCCAAGTCGTAGACGGCGACGACACCGGAAGCCTGCGGGCCGATCTCTTGATCAACACCGGAAACATCCGCGCCGACATCCGCCCCACCCTCTCGCCGATTGCGAGCGTGACCTGGGATCTGGGCAACTTGACCGAGACCCTCCGCGGACTTCGGCTCGGCGTCGTCTACCGCCACCCCGTCCAGCTGGACGTGGATCCGGCGATCCTCAATCTGCGCTTCAACGGCGTAGTGCAGGAAATCGGGAGCTTGGGCGACGTCCTCATCCCCATCCAGACCCAGATCGTCTACGCCGCCTTCGACTTCTCGACACCGCGCCAGATCGCTGTCGGGCTGGGCTTCGATCGGGAGCGTTTCGCGGTGACCGGCGAGATAACTTGGAACCAGTGGAGCGAGGTTGTCCCCAACACGGCCCGCATCGACGAGGAGCTGACCGACATCCAGATCGGGCTCATCGATCTCGACACCGAGGTTCTCAACGCACGCCAGCTCGACGCCTTCGACTTCGAGGACACGGTCGAGGTCCGTTTCGGCGGGGAACTGCGGCCGCCGCCCTTGGCCCTGTCCGGCAAGGTGGGCTCCCGCTTTGCCGAACTCGGCATGGTGGCACGCCTGGGCTACGCATTTGAGCCCTCCTTTGTCCCCGAGCAGACCGCGCTGACCAACTTCCTGGACAACCCGACCCACGTGATCTCGGGCGGCTTCGGGCTGTGGACCTTGGACCCCTTCGGGAAGCTGGGCGGGCGAATCAGCCTCGACTTCTTCGTCCAGGCCCACATCCTGCAACACCGGGTCCACCGCAAGGACCCAGCGGTGCTGGACGGGCTGAGTGGAACCCCCATCGGCTGGCCGCAGCTGGGCGAGGTCCGCAGCGGAGGCCTCGCAATCATCGGCGGCGGAGGCCTCCACCTCAGCATTTGAGAGCGACGGGCTGCTAGCGCAGGCGGAGCTCCCCCTCGGCGATCACCGGCTTGCCCTCTGGGTCGGTGGCCCCAAAGGAGACCGGACCCGAGGCACTTGGGGTGAACCGCAGGGTGAGGTCTTGGCCCGGGAGAGCGATGGCGCCAAAGCGGCACTTCACGCTCGCAAGCCGCGCGGTCTCGCCCTCGGCAAGCTGAGCCAGGATGGGCTCGAGGCAGAGGCTCAAGGAGCACATGCCGTGCATGATGACCCCCGGCAGCCCGACCGAGCGCGCGAAGTGGTCGTCCGTATGGATGGGAAAGGTGTCGCCGGAGCCCTCAGCGTACATCCGGCTCTGGTTGGGATCGGTGGGGATGGTGACCTCTCTTGCAGCGTTTTCCCTGCCCTCCCCTTCACCGCTGGACGAGGCCACCTCCTTCGAAGAACCTTCGCTGCGCCCCTTGCCGCGGGAGAAGTAGCGGGTCTCGCCCGACACGATCCCGCAGCCGTCCTCCCGGCTCACTGCGAATGAGATCCGAACCAGCTTGCCGCTCGGCTTCTCGTCGACCCCCAACAGGGTGGACTCGACGGAGAGCTTGTCGGTGGATTGAATCGGGGCCCCGAACTTCAGCTCAATCCCGGCGTGGACGATGCGTCGGACATCGATGCCCACCGACGGGTCGAAGATCGCGGCTGCCGTCCCCGGAATCACCACCCGCGCGCAGGCCATGGGATGCCCGCAGAAGTCATCGCGGCCGGGATCGGTGTGGACGCCCGCCTCGACGTTCACGCCTCGGCTGAAGCGAACCAGATCGTCGGAACCCACCGGAGTCGGTCCGGAGTGCCACTGCTTTGCGGGGCTGGATGTCGCCATGAGGTCTCCTCGCGGGCGGAGGACGAACCGCAACCCGCATGTCTTTTATATGAGGTACCACCTGGCACATTGCACAGTCAAGGCATGGTGAGACCGGGGAAAGGCCCAGAGGGGCTAGCCTTGTGCTGGGGGCAGGACCACCTCGTCCAGGTGCCAGGCGCAGCGCGTCGCCAGGGCCATGATCGACTCCTGCGGATTTACGGCCAGGCTCGTGGGGAACATCGAGCCGTCGGCCACATACAGGCCCTCGCGCCCCCGTACCTTGAGATCGGTATCCAGAACGAAGGTCTTACCGTCCACCCCAAAGCCGCAGGTGCCCAGCGGATGAAAAGCTGCCACTTCGAGGTCGAGGGGGCGGATGTCGGCCGCGTCGATCAGCGCCTCGTAGTCCTCACCGCGCCGGATGACCGGCAGCCGCGACACCGGCATGTAGACCTCCTCCGCCCCCGCGGCGAAGAAGAGCTCCACGAGGCGCTTGAGTCCAAAGAGAACCAAGCCATGGTCCCGCGGGGTCAAGTCGTAGCGGATGAAGGGGCGGCCGCCCAGGCGGCGGTGAATCCGGCCAGCCGGCTGATCAGATACTAGAAAGCCGTAGGTCGCGATCTCGCGGTAGCGCTCCATCAAGGCCTTGTGCTCGGCCCCCTTGCCCGGCAGCGCCGGCGCGGCCACGTCGGGGGGAACATGGGCCCCCTCCATCATGATCCCCTTCTTGTGGAACTCGTCGACGTACCAGCTCTGGGGCACCGACGGTGCGGTCAAGAAGTCTGCTCCAGGAAATAGACCGCTGATCTTGACCGCCGGGTGAAGCGTCAGTCGCCGACCCAGGTTGCGGTGGCGAATCCCCGACGACCGCAGCAAGAGCGGGGTGTAGAGCGTGCCGGCCGAGACCACCACAGCACGGGCCCGCACCTCCAGGCGGTGGGGACGGCCATCCTCATCGGTGACCCTCGCACGCACTCCGCAGGCGGCCTTCCCGTCAAAGAGAACGCGCTCTACCCGGGCACCGGAAAGCACCCGAGCGCCCGCCTGGACCGCGTCGGGCAGATAGCACAGGTGCATGGCCTGCTTTGCGTTGACGGGGCAGCCAAAGGCACAGCGGTTGCTTCCCTTGCAGCCTCGGATGTTTCGGGCCAGAAAACCGCCGCTCCAGCCCAAGGCCTCACTTCCGCGCTTGGCCACCTCATTGTTGGGGCCCAAGACCGCAGGGTCGACCGGCTGGACGGAAATACGGTCCTCGACACGGGCAAAGAGCGGGGCCAAGGCCTCTTGGCTCAGGCTCTCGGGAAGGCCGAGATCGTCGGTCCAGTGGCGATGGACGAACTCGGGAATGCGGAAGCAGGTCCCGGAGTTGATGACGGTAGTCCCGCCGACCAACCGGCCCACGGGAACGACGACTGGCGGCTTTCCCAGGGTCATCACTGCACCGGCATCGCGGTAGAGCTGGGCCAGGGCCTCGAAGGCCAAGGCCGGGAAGGTCGTCGCCGGCCGGTACTCGCCCTCCTCCAGCACCAAGACCGAACGTCCGCGCTCGGCGAGCTCGCAAGCCAGGGGAGCGCCGCCCGCACCGCTCCCCACCACCACGACGTCCACGTCCAGAATCTCAGCGGAGCGGACCACATCTACGGCGCGCTCGACCGGAAACTCGCGGCCATCGGTAGCCACCCGGTCCTGGGTGCGGTCGCCGATCTTCGCCCGCAGCGCGGGGTCGGCATAGAAGGGGGGCAAGGTCAGCAGCAGCGCGACCTTGGCAAACAGCCGCACGAAGAGGACCCGCGAGTCAGCCATGCCCTCCATGAATCGCCGGCGAGCCTCGACGTCCAGCTGGCTGAGGCGCCGAAAACTCCGAAAGCACAGGCGTGGAAGCCAGTCCAAGAGCCGAAGGTAGAGGCGAATGCCGATCCGATCTTCCCAGGACAGCAGAGCAAGGAAGCGATTCAGGCGATCGGCAAAGCCCACATCCTGGGTCCGCTCGGGGAAGGCAGGGGTCGGCGGCGCCAAGACCTCAGCCAGCGCTTCAGCCACCGCCATTTCGGTCGAGGAAAGCCCTGCGCTTGTGCCCGATTCCGCCATCCCGCGGCGAGGGTAGCAGACGACACCGCAGGCTCAGGGGCTCGTGAACTCCCCGTCGGCAAAGCTGCTGCCGACGGCCTCACACCAAATCGACAGGTGGGAGAAGTCGTCCAAGCTCATGCCCTCGCGCAACGAGAGAGCGAGGCTCATGCCCTCATACGGACCGCCCTCGCGCAGGTCCTCGCTGATTTTCTGGTAGCTCCCAAAGCCGGGGTCGGCGGACACAATGGCTCGAACGTCCAAGCCCCCTCCGTCGTAGTGGAAGTCGCTGATCTCGATGCTGCAGTCGTCGACAATACGTGCCGTCCCCTCCACGCCATGAGCGTGGGTCTCGAGGACCGCCTCCGCCCCGACGAGGGCGTGGGTGGACTCGCAGTCGCTCATCGCCGGCGCAAGCTCGGACTCGTCACCGCAGCCCGCAGTGGCCGCAAACACGGCGGCCGAAGCGAGGACGGCAGATAGGGCAATAGGTCGAGCCACAAGCACCTCAAGGAGAGGGGGGAAGAGCGCCGGCTTTGTAGTCCAAGCCCGCTCTGGCAGAATGCGGACGTGAACCAGAGGCGGCGCGACTTCGGCATCGCAGGCCTGTTGGTGGCTGTGCTGGTCCTCACCCGCTGGCCACTGCGCATGCGCGAGCTCTATGAATGGGATGCAGTGCAGCATGCGCTGGGGGCGCTCGACTTCGACGTGGTCTGGCACCAGCCCCACCCCCCCGGCTACCTGGCCTACGTTCTGCTGGCTCGGTGGACTTCTGCGCTGACAAACGGCCTTCCCGAAGCGCTGCTCCTGCTCAACCTCGGCCTGGGCGTAGCCACGATGGGCTTCATCTACGCCCTGGCGATGGAGATGGCAGGACGCAGGGTCGCGGTGCTGGCAGGGCTCCTGCTCTTGGTCGATCCGCTCTGGTGGTTCTACGGCGAGGTCTCTGCCATTTACGCCGCCGAGGGCTTCGTCGCGAGCGCTGTTGCCTGGATGGCCTGGCGAGCCCAGAGCCGCGGCGGGCCCTGGATCGGCGTGCTGGGCCTCGGCCTTGGCCTACTGGGAGGCATGCGCCAGTCCACCACGATCTTGCTCTTGCCCTTGGTCTTGCTGGCCGTACTCCGCCACAGCCGCGAGAGTCGCCGTGCTGCGCCGCTGCTCGCGGGCATCGTCCTCTGGGGACTGGGTACGGCGGCCTGGTACATCCCAACCGCAGAGCTGAGCGGCGGTGCCGAGCGCCTGGCGACCGCCGGCGACATGATCACCGGCAGGCCCGCGGACAAGTTGCAGCTCTGGTTCGGCTCCATCTCCAGCTACTACGCCCTCAACCTGTCGAACCTCAGCGTCTGGCTCCTGCACCTCCTAGGTCCCCTCGGCCTACTCGCCCTTCCGCTCTGCCTGCGGC
>CAZQTQ010000146.1:0-9479 GCA_964596025.1 uncultured Rickettsiales bacterium | reverse complement strand
CAGGGGGTGGCTCTGGCTGTACTTCCGCTACCGGCTCGGGAGCGTCGGGCGACTTCTGCGCTGCCGTTCTCACCGGCGATACTGCGGTCAGCGCCCCGTCGACCGGGGGCGTGCTGGTCGTATCCACTCGGTCTTGCTCGTAGTCTTCGGATGTGCGGCCATCGTTCGCTTCCGCCTCGGCACCAAGGTCCCCCGTGGCGGTGTCGTCGACGGTTCTGACTTCGTCCCGGTCGGCAAGGACGGTGGCGACGGAGTCGGTCGCCCCTGAGCCCAAATGCGGTTTCTTCGCTGCCTCCTGGTCGCCCGGCCTCCCCATCGCGGGGGCTTCCGGGTTGGCGACTTGTTCCGGTTCCTCGGTCTTCGGCTTGGCCGCGCCCTCAGGGTCGGTGAGGAGCAAGGGCCCTGGCGGGGAAGGTGGAGCGAGGCCCTCCTCCTCGTCCGAACCCAACGCGAGGATTTCCTGGGTGGCGTGAACCGGGGGGGCGATTCCCGTCTCCAAGCCGATCTCCTCGTCGCACACGTCGGTTTCGCCAAGGCCCGGGCCCTCCTCCAACGCGTCGGGCAAGAGGCCCTCGTCTTTGTCGGGGTGCTTGGGTGCCCGTTGCGTGCCTTTCGTCAGCCGCAGTGGCCCAGTCTCTGCGTCAGCGGCCGAGGGGAGGAGGTCTTCGTCCAGGGTTTGGAGGTCGTCGTCGGTCGGTCCGGGTCTACCGAAGGCTGAGAACCCACTGTTGCTCCAATTCGCTGGGGGAGGGAAGGTGTCTTCGGCCGCCTCTGGGAGGCTGACGTCTGCCAAATTGTGGGATTCGGGATTGGCTTCGATCCCGTCGTGAACCGCCGGATGCCGCTTGGCCGGAGCCGGCCCGTCCCCGTCGGTTCTCTGGGCTTCCATTGGCAACGTGGATGAGGTCTTTCGGCGTTCCTTAGGCGACTTGGGCTCCTGGTCCTCCACCGTATTGCCGGTGCCCGACTCGTCTTCAAAGTCCCAGGTGTCCTCGAGAACCTCCTTGAAGTCGGCCCGACCGAAGACTTGCGCGAAGATCTCTTTGACTGATTCTTTGAAGTTGCTCATCGCCTCGTCCGGGCTCGCCCACACCGGGCCGCCCAATACCTAAGTGTACTCCGAAGCTCCATCCCTCCTCGCGGGGCGTGGAGCCCAGCTTCCCAAATCGTGGGGTAGCAAGGGACTGAGCACCAGAGTGGGGTCCCGTCAGAGCGCCTCTTCGGAGGGCCCAACCCGCAGGAAGCTATACTCGGCAGCTATGGAGCGTGGTTCCAAGCGAGTCCTCCGCCGGGCCGGGCCGGAGTTCGCCCCGTGTCTGGTGGCCCTGTGTCTTGTGCTGTGCGGCTGCGAAAGCTGGCCTCTTTACCGTCACCTTCCCGTTGAAGCCATCTCTTCGGGCGAGACCGGCACCTTAAACCTCGGGGAGCAGAGCGGCTCCTTCCCGGGAGAGGCCCAGGCGATTGGCCCCCTTCTCGCTCCCAGCCTCGTGGTGGTCTCGGGCCGGGTCGGGGCATGCGGCTTCGATGAAGAGGCGGTCTGGCCGGACTGGCCCTCGTACCCCTCGGATGGGGACGACGACGACGACGACGACGACGAGGAAGAAGAGTGGTCGCGGTCTGGCTGGTACTCGGGTGACGTCGATATCTACAGCCTTAGCGCTGACTTCGACGCCATCGTCTCGGTGGCCCTTCGCTGGGAAAACGCCCCAGTTGGGGGGAGCAATTCCCCGTACCGGCCAGACGACTCCTCTGCCGGGTGGACCCAAGAGTCGGATTTGGACTTTGTCCTCTTTTCGATGGGTGAGCAGGGCCTAGGGGATGTGATCACCGACCTCGGCTCGACTACTCAACACCCCGAAAGCGTGTCCAACATCCTGTACCTGAGTGAAGGCGTGGCTCTTGGGGTCGTCGTGGCATGCCACCATGAGCTGCCCACCGATTACAGCTTGGAGTTGGAGGTGGTTGGCCCGTAGGTCGTCGACCGTACTGTGCCGGAGCGCTGTTTGTGTCCGGGTGCCGACCCCAATCGGGTCAGAAGAAGCCCGGGTATCGATCTGTCAGTAGACTGGATGGGGACCCATTGTTAGATTGCGTCGGCTAAGCACCCCTGGCCTTGCCATTTCGTCGGACTGAGGACCTCCATGTCATTCCCTCGTATCGCCACATTGCTCGTAGTCGCCCTGCCTTTGGTGGCCTGTGATGGAGGTACGGGCGAAGGCGCCTCGGACGAGGTCCTGCAGCTGGCCACGGCCCAGGTCGAGTTCCAAGACATCTTCATCCCCGACCGGCTCATCGAGATTCCGGTGCTGGCCGCCGGTACCGAGGTCATTAGCGAGGTATACATCCACAACGCCGGGGACCAGGACTTGACCCTCAATGAGGTCTCCCTGAACTACCAGAGCGACTCCAACTGGTCGCTGGTCACCGAGACGGTTCCCGAGTTCATCGGACCGCACGGCCACGCCGTCGTCGAGGTGCGCTACATCGCATCGGACACCATCGCCACATTCGCGGCCCTGGACGTCTATTCCGACGATCCCGACGAGGCGGAAAAGACCGTCGCCTTCATCGGCTACCAGGCCACGGGCGGGGCAGAGGCCCGGGTCTCGGCCAACATCCTCGACTGGGGCTTCCGCTTCACCGGGGAAGAGAGCCGCAAGATTCTCGAGATCGACAACCTCGGGAGCGACGACCTGCGCATCACGTCGGTGGAACTCATCCAGAGCGAAGCTCAGCCCGCCTTTGGCATTGCCTGCCCCGGCCAAGCCCTGGACGCCTGCGATTGGACGACGGAGATTCTTCCCTCGCTGCTCAGCGACGCCATCGTCCCCGGGTCGGCGGCGCTTCTGGAGCTGACCTTCATCCCCCTCAACCTGCAGGGGGTTTCGGCGCAGCTGAAGATCGGTACCGACGATCCGGTGCGCCCCGAGTTCACAATCTTCCTGCTCGGCAACGGCGGAAGCGCCCTCAATTGCACCCCGCCGACGGTTCAGGTGGTCGATCCCACCGAAGCGGTCTACTTCCACAGCTGGCAGGACATGACGGTAACCGCCCGCGTCCACGACCAGGAGCAGCCGGCCGACTCGCTCTACGTCGAGATGTATTTGGGAAGCCTTCTGCTCGAGAATGAGTTTCCGGACGAAAACGGCTTCGTCACCTTCTTCCTAGACCTGGACGACCACAACCCGGCGATTCCCACCGGTCTACAGCCCTTCACGCTTAAGGTCAGCGACGGGTGCCCGCTCTACGGTTACGACACCTTGGTGGTCGCCATCGACTTCCCGCTGTCGACCCAGGATGTTGATGGGGATGGATTCGACGAGAATCAGGGCGACTGCGACGAGAACAACGCCCAGGTGTATCCGGAATCGATCGAAGTCTACGACGGCTTTGACAACAACTGCGACGGACAAGTCGACGAGCAGACCGAGGTCTGGGACGACGACTGCGACGGCTACTGCGAGCACGGGGTGATCTGCCTTGGGCCTGCGGCCTGCATTGCCGACAGCGCGGCGCCCTACAACGACTGCAACGACTCAATTGAAGACCTGAACGATGACGGGGCCTTTGATGGACTGTCCATCTATCCGGACGCCGAGGAGGTTCTGAACTTCATCGACGACGACTGCGACGGCAACACGGACGAGGGAACTACTTTCTTCGACGACGATGGGGACGGTCAGACCGAGGCGGTTGGCGACTGCGACGACGAGAACGAGCGGGTCTTTGCCGGTGCTACGGAGTGGTGTGACGAGGTGGACAACGACTGCGATGGCGAGGTGGACAATTCCTGCATCGACGCCACCGCGCCCCCGCGGATTATCGGTGGAATCATCGCCGAGAAATTCCAGGTTGAGCTGGGCAGCCGCATCCAGGCCCAGGTGCTGGTCGTGAGCCCCGAGGACAACTTGGACTACGTGTGGTTTAGCGATCTTGGCGGCTGGTACGACGAGCCGGCCAACGGTCCGGTTGTGTTCTGGAACGCGCCAGAGGACAGCGACGACAACAACAATCTGGTTGGCGAGTTCCCCAACCTCATGGTGACGGTCACAGACAGCCTGGGGCAGAGCGCCACGGGCTTCGGCAACGTCTTGATCTCCCAAGAGATCACAACCGCCTACTCCCCGGTCTCGGGGGCGGCTGCTGGGGGCGGAGGCAGCTGCGCAGTGGTTGCTCGGCGCCCCGCTCCGGCCGGCCCGCTGGTGGCTCTGTTGGCGCTCTTGGGCCTGGGCTTCAGGGAGCTTCGCCGTAGGCGCTGAGCGCTTCGTGCGATTCGTTGCAGTCCAGGGCCTGGTCTAAGGCGGCCCGCGTCGCGGCGCAGCTGTCCTCCTCTGACTGCCGGTCCTCGTCGCCGAGCCTGCTTGCCAACTCGGTCTGCCGCTGGGTGCAGACGGCTTCCCACGCGCTCCGGTTTGGCTCTCCCAGCTCCGTCCACTCCATTCCCCAATCGGTCAGGCAGCGCTCGTAGGTGGCTCCTTGGGCCTTACACAATTCTGTGCAGGGGCTGCAGCCCGTGGCGAGCGAAAGGAAGGCGAGGACGCAGAGTGCGCTCAATGGAGCTAGTGGTTTAGGCATCGAAGTACTTCTCATACACGACCCGACGGGTGCGGCGGTTCAGCCCGCGTCCGTCCAGGTGTTGGGTGACCTCGTCGATCATCGCTCCGTTGCCGCAGAGGTAGATCTGCATGTCGTCGAGGGGAAGGTCCCACTCTTCAAGGTGGGCGGTGACGCGTCCGCGGGCCCCCGTCCAGGACTCCGTTGGCTGGCTGAGCGTGGGCAAGAAGGTAAAGCGGGGGAACTTCCTGGCGAAGCGTTCGAGTTCCTGGGTCTCGAAGAGGTCGTCCTCATGCCGCACCCCAAAGAGCAGGGTCACGTCGTGCTGGTGGATCTCGCCCGAGCTGACCAGGTCTTTGATCATGGCGCGCATGGGCACGACCCCCGTGCCGGTCGCGACAAAGTAGAGCTGGGGGTGAAGGGGGCGTCGTAGGTAGAAGCTGCCGAGGGGCCCAACCATCTTTACCGCTTCCCCTTCCGCCAGCCCCTTGAGGTAGGTCGTGGCACGGCCTCCCTCGATGATCTTCAAGATCGTGACGGCATACTCGAATTCGTCGGGATGATTCCACAGCGAATAGGGCCGCAGCTCTCGGCGCAGGCCCTGAGTCTCATCCTCCTCGAGGACGATGGAGACATATTGACCCGGAACGAAATCGAACATCGCCGCCGAGGTCGGCTCGATCGCGACCTTGAGCGTGTCCGGAGTGAGCCACTCGCGGTGCACAACCCGCCCCTCGTATTCCTTGGGTCGCGGCAAGGGGATACGCTCGAACTGGAAGGTATCCTGAGTCATGGGTCTCCTGCGAAGAGGGACGTATCTTAGTCATCCGCTCCCGCTTCGCAAGACGGGGTCTTGTGCCTGCTATCCTCGCGCCTCGTCGCTGCCGGGGAGATCATGAGCGAGCCAGGAACAGATCTGCTGTTGGCTTTGGACTCGGGCTCGCAGAGTTCCCGCGCCATTTTGTTTTCGTCCGAGGGGGACGTGTTGGCTCAGGCGGGACGTGCCCACCAGCCCATGCTTCATCCTCAGCCCGGCGCGGTGGAGCAGGACGCTCTCGACATTTGCCGCTGCCTATTCGAGTCCATTAAGGCCTGCCTTGGCGCCTGGGGTGGGGATCCGAAGCAAATCGCTGGCGCGGCGCTGACGACCCAGCGCAACACGATCCTGCCGGTTGGTGCCGAGGGGGTGCCGCTCGGCAACGCCGTCTCCTGGCTTGATCGACGGAGTGCGGACTTCTCGGCCACCCGGTCCCGGAGCTTCAAAGCTGCAGTCAAGGTCCTGGGGCGTGACTCGCTCATCCCACGGCTCCTGTCGAAGTCTGTGCCCCGGATGTGGTCCGAGCGCCAGCCGGAGTTGATGGATTCGATCCGCTGGGTTGCTCCGCTTGAGGCGTGGCTCCATTACCAACTCTGCGGAGAGATGGCGGTCGCTCCCGGGGGACTGGCCGGCATTTGGCCCTTCGATCCCAAGTCCCGCCGCTGGCAGGACTCCGATTTGCAGCTCAAGCTCCTCGCTTTTCGGCGCAGTTGGCTGCCGCAGATCGTCGAGGCCGGCCAGCGAATCGGAGGGGTGACGCCCGAGGCGGCTGAGGCCACGGGTCTGCCTCCTGGACTCCCGCTCATCGCGTGCGGCGGGGACAAGCAAGCCGAAACGCTCGGCGCAGGCGTTCGACCTGGGCCCACGGGGCAGGCGGCCGTCAGCTTGGGCACCGGGTCGTCGATTTGTGTGACTTCGAAGCGGGCCAAGGCCCATCCCTGGTACCGCTGGCTGACGGTCGCTGCGGCAGAAGCGGGGGCCTGGCAGCTCGAGTACATGGTCTTCCGGGGATTCTGGACCGTGGGTTGGTTCGCCCGCGAGTTTGGGCGAGACCTCATCGGTAGGGCCAAAGCCGAGGGGACGGCTGTCGAGGCGCTGCTCTGCGAAGAAGCAGCGCTGATTCCGCCTGGGAGCGGAGAGCTGATTACCTGGCCACGCTGGTCTCCCTCCCTCCAGGAGCCTACGGAGGTCGGAACCATCCTCGGACTGAAGGAAACCCACAGCCGTGGCCACCTGTTCCGATCCTTGCTGGAGGGGTTAGCCTTCGATCTCCGCCGCGGCTGCGAGATCCTGGAGGGCGCCCAGGGGGCCCCAATTACCTCGCTCTGTGTGGGCGGCGGGGGCTCCCGTTCGGACCTCTCTGTCCAGATATTGGCCGCTGTTCTCAACCTGCCTGTCCGCCGGCCGTCCTCAGAAGAGCTCTCAGCTCGCGGTGCCGCAATCGTTGCGGCCGCCGGCTCTGGCGTGCATCCATCGGTCGATGCGGCGGTGGCCGCGATGGTGCCAATGGACCCTCCGCTGGTCCTCCCCGACGCTGCGGCTGCACGTCGCTATGAGGCGATCTACCGCGAACTCTACAAGCCGGGTCTCAGCCAACTCCTGCACCTGAGTCGGCCACTAGCTGCCTTGCGCGGCCGGTAGCGGCGCTCCCCCTCGCTCTCGTCCTGCGCCAGCGGAGCGGCGCAATCTGCTGCGCTAGACCCCGGGCTCCCGGCGCTCCAATCGGGCGAGCACGGCGATGTCCAGGCTCCGCTGGTACTGGCGAATCGTCCGTAGTTGCTGCTTCGGCCCTCCGCTCTCCCGCGCACTCCAGGCCTCGATGTGGACAGCCCTTGGTCCTTGGTCCCCGCCACCAGGGTCCTTGTCGACCACTTCGATTCGGAGGCGCCTCGCCGCGCCAAACCAAGGCCGGTAGATGGCCTCGATGCGGGCTTCGTCGACTGCGACTTCGAGGACCTGCCAGCGGTAGAGGGCCCTGGCCACGGCTTCGCACTCTTCCAGGAGAGCCTGTCTTCCCAGGGCATAGTGCTGCCGGGCCAGGCCATCGGGGCCGGGTTCGTCTCCGACGATCACGCGGTGGCGGTCGGCGGTCATCAGTCGGCTAGAAATGGAGCCTTGCGGGCTGAAGGCCAGCCGCTATAGTTCCGGCGCTCGAAGGAGGAACTCATGCCACAACGCCTCGCTGCAGTCTTGGGGACCGCCCTACTCGCAGCGCCGTTGGTGGCACTGGCCCACGGCCCGGTTCAAGTACAGGAGGCCGCCACCTGGGCATCCTACGCCATTCCTTCGGTGGTCGAGGTCGAGGCGGCAATAGAAGACGCGGCCGCAGAGTTTGCCGTTCCCGAGTCACTGCTCTTGGGCATCGCTCACCTGGAGGGTGGGTGGGAACACCGGCCCCAAATGGAGGGACCTGGCGGACGTCGCGGTCTCTTCCAGACGCCCCTTGCGATGCGGTCTGAGGCAGCCGAATTGCTTGATCTGGATCTTGCGGATGTTACGTACGACCTGGTGGGACACGTTCGTGGCTTTGCAGCCCTTTTGGATGCAGCGCGACCGCCGGCTGGGCCCTTCGGACTTGGTCCCTGGCGCGACAGCGTGGCTTGGGCTGCCGGCTTGGAAGAAGGTGTGGCTGATCTGGCCGTAGATCAGCTCTTCCTCCTCGTGGATCAGGGCCTCATCGACCGCTTGCCTTCGGGCGAGCCAGTTGCCATTCCGCCCCAGCCGATCCACCCCGATTTTCTTGGGCTCTTTGCCGCCTCCGGGGTCACTGGTTGCCGAAGCACCGACTACCCGGGCGCGGACTACGACCCGACCCCTTGCAACTACAGCCCCGCTTCCCGCACGACCGGGGACGTGGAGGCTGTGATCATCCACACCATCGAGGGTAGCTACTGGGGAGCTATTTCCTGGTTCCACAATTGCAGTGCCCAGGTTTCGGCTCACTACGTCCTGAGCGAACAGGGCGACATCACCCAAGTGGTCGATGAGGCCGATATAGGCTGGCATGTGAGCTGCTGGAACTCGTTCAGCATCGGGCTGGAACACGAGGGCTACGCCAGCAACACCTACCATGCTGATGCCATGGTCCAGGCCTCGGCCGCTCTGACCGCCGACATCCTCGCGGACTGGAACATTCCGGCGGATCGGGATCACGTGGTTGGCCACGTTGAGATCGACCCAGAGTGCAACTCCAATGCGCACTGGGACCCGGGTCCGGGCTGGGACTGGGACTACTACATGTCGCTAGTGGGTGGGACCAGCGATGTCGATACGACCCAACTCGTGGGCTACGTCCGCCACACGGACCTCTACGACGCCTCCTTCGGCATTCCCGGTGCTTCGGTCGAGATTGTCGGTGTCGGCACGGCAGAGAGTGACTCCTCGGGCTATTTCGCTTTCGACGACCTTGCAGCGGGGACCTACACGGTCTGCGCTTCGGCGGTCGATTACGACCAAGCCTGTCGGGAAAAGACGATTGAAATCGGTCTGACCAACTGGGCCTCCCTTCTTCTCGAAGAGGCCGAGCCCAGC
This sequence comes from uncultured Rickettsiales bacterium, assembly GCA_964596025.1. GTDB lineage: Bacteria > Myxococcota_A > UBA796 > UBA9615 > UBA9615 > CAZQTQ01. The sequence continues at coordinate 577 of CAZQTQ010000146.1, read as the reverse complement.
CACGGGGACGACGACGACGACACCAGCGAGGCGGGGGACGACGACGCTGGAGACGACGACAGCAGCGAGAACGAGGCCGGGGACGACGATACGGCCCAGGAGGCCCCTGACGTGGCCCTTGGGGGCGCGCCCGTTGCCGTGCGGGGGAACTCCTCGGATGTCGTGCGGCGCGGCTGCATGGCTTCGATTGGCGGAGCAGCGCCGGCTGGTTGGTGGAGCTCGATGCTGCTCCTGGTCCTCACGTCTTGCCGGCGTCGTCGACGCACCAGGGGCGGACGGATCGCTCGAAGGTCCTAGGGCCTGCGGGCAGTTCGTCCCGCGCTAAGGAGGTAGAGATAGTGGCGAAAGTGGGGGTCGTTCTGGCGGGCTGTGGCGTCTACGACGGGGCAGAGATTCATGAAGCGGTCTTGACCCTGCTCTCTCTCGACAACCGAGGGGCTGAGGTGCTGATTACCGCGCCCGACAAGGAGCAGGCCCACGTCATCAACCACGTCACGGGCGAGGTGATGAGCGAGAGTCGGAATGTCCTTGTCGAGGCGGCCCGCCGGCGCCAACTTGGGATGGAAGAGGTCGGCGG
>CAZQTQ010000145.1:0-9487 GCA_964596025.1 uncultured Rickettsiales bacterium | reverse complement strand
ATGCCGACGTGGCCCGGGAGCAGTCGAATGCGAGGGTGCTCCTTGGCTGCAGCGATGAGGGCCCGCTGGATCTCCGCCCCGGTCATGTCACCCGCATGGAGTACCCGTCTGCGGCCGTGTCCTCCCTCTCGGGTCAGGTGGTAGCCCTCGCCCTCCCCCGCATCGCCCAACCCGGGCGCGTCCCCACCGTCCGCGTCGCGAAGATCCACGCGCCGCGTGAACTTCACCCCCCAATCCACCAGGCGGCGGACGGCAGAAGGAGCCTCGGCGAGGATGGACTCGACCACCGCGGGGTCCGCGAGGTGGACTCCGGCTTCCAGCGTATCGCGACGGTGTTCCTCGATGGAGTCTTGCGGGTCCCAGACCGAAGCAATCCCACCTTGGGCCCAGGCCGTGTTGCTGTGCTCGGGTTCGTCCTTGCAGAGGACCACGACCTCGCCCACCTCGGCGACTTCGAGGGCGAAGCTCAGGCCTGCGAGCCCCCCCCCTACGACAAGAAAGTCCGTCCGGGTGCGCAGCGGGTCCACGTGGGCATCCTATCCGCTTCTCCCACCCTGCGGTATCCTCCGCGGAATGGCTGCTCGCCCCCGAAACGCGCTCCCCGTGCTCTTGGTCCTCGTAGGGGTCGCGCTACCTCTCGCCGCGCTCGGCGCTGACATCTTCATGGGAACCGATTCGAATGGAGTCATCACCTTTACGGACACTCCACCCTCCGGGGACAACACCTACAGCCTCTTCATGGAAGACCTAGGCGACCGACCCAATCGCTGGGCGCAGGTCAACCCGGCGCTGATGCAGAAGAACCTCGACCTCTTTGACGGCCTCATTCTCTCTGCTTCATCTCGGCATCAGGTGTCGCCAGAGCTCGTCAAGGCGATGGTTCTCGTGGAATCCGGGATGAACCCGAAGGCTCGGTCGCCCAAGGGAGCCATGGGCCTGATGCAGCTCATGCCCGGCACCGCCAAGGACATGGGGGTAGACGACGCCTTTGACCCGGAGGAGAACATCAACGGCGGAACGCGCTACATCCGGAAGATGCTCGACACCTTCCCCGACCAACGCCACGCCATCGCCGCTTACAACGCGGGACCGACCAACGTGAAGCGGCACAAGGGCGTACCGCCCTTCAAGGAGACCCAGTACTACGTTCAGAAGGTCCTAAAGTACTACCAACACTTTCGGACCCAGCAGCCACTGGTTCAGCGCTGACCCCAGGCTGGGACCTTCCAGCTAAGACCCCGTCCAAGACCCCCGCCGACCCCCGGTAGGCCTCGGTGGCAGCCAGCTTTCGCAGTCGATCCCCCAGAACCGCCGGATCGGCGTGAGCATCGATACCCTCAGCCAAGAGGTGCTGAAGGTCTCGGTTGGCGGGGCCTCGGGCCAGAGCCCAGAGGGCAACCTCCGCCGACTCGGCCGCACGACCCAGGGCTAGAAGGGCGAGCCCCCTCACATAACTGCTCCCCGGTCCCCTGCCCTTGGAGGCCTCGAGCTCTAGGCTGTACTTCAGTCCCTCTTCAGGCCGACCAAGGTGAGTGGACCAGAGGGACCGATTGTGCAGCGCTGGATGGTAGCTGGGGTCGAGGTCCGTAGCCTTGGCGAACAGGGCCAGGGCCTCGGGGTAGCGCTCCTGGGTAATCCGGGCCTCGCCCAGCCACTCGTGGCCCACCGCCTCGAGAGGAGCATTCCGGATCTGGCTGAGAGCCAGCGACTCGTTGCTTTGCCAGTCGCGTTGAGCGGACTGAAGAAGAAGGACTTGGGCCAAAAGAAAGGCCGCTGCGAGGCCTTGAGCCCCACGAAGAAGTGTGGTCTGTGGAGGGGTTCTGCTGGACAGAAAATTCTCGAGGATTGCTGCCAGTGCCACCGCGAGAAACGCCCAAGGCAGGTAGAAGTACCGCCCAAAGCCGCCCCATGCGAAGACCGTCGTGACCAAGCCAACCGGAGCGACGGCACAGAGGTACACCCCGATAGCAAGTACACCCAGGGGGGCATCTTCTCGTCTCCGCCAGACCCCAAAAGCCAAGGCGGCGACGACTGAGCCTCCGAAAAGCGCAAAGCCCCAGCCGAGCCCAGCGTATTCGAAGCCGAGATGTCGAAGGCCCCTAGGTCCCAGCAAGACCAGGGCCCGTAGGCCGTCGCCGAGCAGGATGAGTCCGTTGTGGAGGGCGACTGCCAGCTGCTCCGCTCCTGTGCCTGTAGCCCGCATCCCGCCCAGAGCCAGGCCTCGAAGGATGAGGTAGAGGCCGGCGGACCCGAGGAGAGGAATCATCGTCTGCCAGGGACGTTTTCGCAGCAATACCAACCAGAGGACCAGGACCGGCAGGACGAGGAGCGGCGTCTCCTTGGCCAACAGCCCAAGGAAAAAGACGCCAGAAGCAACCCAAACCGAAGGAGAACCGAGGTCCAGAGAGCTCCTATCCAACAGCAACAGGGTTACCAACAACGCGAACGTCGCCATCAGCGCGGAGACTGAGGACACAAACAACACGGCAGACGCTGGAACCGGGTGCCAGGCAAACAGAAGAACGGCCCCCTCAGCCCACCAGCGACGCTTGAGCCACCTCCTAGCAAGGGCATACACCCCAAGGGCGCACAGAAGGTGCCAAACCAGTGAGGCGAGGTGGAAGAGCTGTGGGTTGGGTCCGTCGACCGAATAGGTCACAGCCAGCTGGGCCAACAAGAGAGGCCAGTAGTGTTCCAAGTTGTCGACGCCATCTCCCGGACCACGGAAGATCTCTGTATGACCGGCGAGGAAGAGCCTAGGAACGGCATCCAGGCTGCGAATGCGCTCAGAGTGGAGGATGCAGTCGGCGTCGTCCCATACAAAGCCCGCTCGCAACGAGGGCAAGTAGGGGACGACGATGAGCACCACGAGAAGAAGGGCGCCCGCGACCGGCGGAAGGGGGCCTGAGCGCTCTGCCGACACCTCGGGCCCCCTACCAGAGAGAGGGACGTGTCGGACCGCCCTGGCTCCTCGCCTGAGGGAAGAGCTCCGGATCCAAGTCGAGAACGAGGCGGAAGCCCACGTAGGAGAAGACCTCCTGCGGGCGCTGTCCGCTGCGAGTACAGATGCGGGAGTAGAAGGCCGGCCGGGCCCAACAACCGCCGCGCACCGGCCGAAGGGTCATTTCGTCGTCATACCAGCCATCGCACCACTCGGAGACGTGCCCCGCCATGCCCTCGACGCCGTATGGCGAACGGTCAGTCTCCGAAAACTCGCTGACCGCCTCGGGCGATGGCCGCGATGGGCGGCTCTCTGAACACTTGCAAAAGCCCCCGTCGCCGGTGTCGCCCCAGGGGTAAAAGCGCCCATCGACCCCCCGCGCCGCCTTCTCCCACTCGGCCTCGGTCGGCAGACGATAGGAACGATTGTCGCGCTTTGAACGCCACTCGCAGTAGGCCCGAGCGTCCTCCCAGGAAACTCCGAAGACAGGAAGCTCGGACGAGAGGCGATCGCCTTCACGGGTCAGCTCGGGAAGCTCGAACTTCCCCCCCTGGGTCAGGCGAAAGTAGGCATCGGCGTCGTCGGATTCCCGTGCCGCCCGGAAGCGGGCTTGTAGTGGATCCTCACCGGCAAGCTGGTTGATGAACTCGAGGTAGTCCCCCATCGTCACCGCACGATTCAGGATGGCAAAGTCCGCCACTTCGACCTGCTGGCGTGGCAGGGAGCCAAAGGCGACGGGGTCTCCACCCATCCAGAACTCGCCTCCAGGGACGTGGATTGCCCCTTCGCTCAGCGCCCCCTCGGGCAGCAGATGCACATAAACCCTCACCTGTTCGTTGCGGTCGACATGGATCGGTACGCTCGTCTCGCGAAAGCCGTCCTTGGAGAGCAGCAGGTGGTAGCTGCCCATCGCAACCTCCACCTGCATCAGCGGGGAGGTGCCAAGCTTGCTCGGCTCGACGGGCTCCAAGATTCGGTCGCGCTCCTCCAGCCGATAGAGGGTTGCGTCCACGCCCGGCGGAGTGGTCTCGAGGAAGAGGCGACCACTCCCGCCCAAGAAGGTGGCATAGGTCCCGTCGTCGTACTGTTCGACGAGGTTCCGGAAAGAACGCTGGTCCTTGACGTTGCGTCGCGCCTCGGCGTCGCGGAATTCGTTCCAGTAGAGCGCCGCGAGACCCAGCCGGGCCTCCCGGTTCTCCGAGTCGTAGGCCAGAGCCTGGCCGTAGGAGGTTTGGGCCGCAGAGAAGACATCAATGGCCTCGACTTCGGCCTTGCTCAGCTCCTCTTCGGCAACCCACAGTTCGCGTTTGCGTTCCAGCGGATCCCAGGGCTTGGTGCGGGCACGCAGTTCGCGCACCCTGCGCGCCGTCTCACGCACCTGCGCCTGGAGTTCCTCATAGCGGGAGGCCAGAGAGACGCCTTCTTGGACCCGCAGGCCCGCCTCTTCCCGGCGTTTTGTGCCCTCGAGGTAGGTCGAGATCTCCTGCTGCAACTCCATGGCCGACTCGGGACGCCGACTCGGATCTTTGCTCAGGCAGCGGACGGCCAGGTCGTCGAGCTCGACGGGCACGTTGCGGTGCGGAGCCCGTTTTCGAGGCGCAATGACCTGGTCGAAAGCGACCGAACGGACCACCTTGCGGGGGTCCTTCCCAGAGAAGGGTCGGCGCAGGGTGAGCAGCTCGTACAGGATCACGCCGAGCGAATAGACATCCGAGCGCTCCCCTACCTGGTCGACGAGTCCACGCGCCTGCTCGGGGGACATGTAGGCAGGGGTCCCCTTGACGGTGCCGACCTGGGTAGCTCCCTCCTCTCCCTTCCTCCGAATGCTGGTCTCGTCGGCGTCGGGATCGTCGTCCCCAAAGCCCTCCTCGGAGTCAACGACCTTGGCCAGACCCCAGTCCATCACTTGGACCTCACCGAAGTCACCCAACATGATGTTCGAAGGCTTGAGATCGCGATGAATGACCCCGCGGCTGTGGGCAAACGCAACCGCCTGGCAGACGTCCTGGAGGATGCCCAGCAACCGGAAGAGGGTGTAGGCACGCCGGGTCTCGGGCTCCCCCCTCTTGAGAGCCTTCAGAACCTCCTCCAAGGTCCGCCCCTCCACCAACTTCATGGTGAAGTAGACCTCCCCCTCCAAGAAGACGCCTAGATCGTGGACTGGGACAATGTTCGGGTGCTCGATCTGGCCGGTAATCTGTACCTCTTCCAGGAAGCGAGCCACATCTCGAACCGTGGCGACGCGTCGACCAATGTGGGTGTCGAAGGCCACTGTGACCCGGCCGTGCCCCCCTTTGCCCAACTCCTGGCCGAGTCGATAGCGACGAGTCCGGTCCCCGCGGAGCCGGTCCAAAATCCCCTCCACTCGTTCGGCTAGGAGACTCCTCCCGTCGTCTGATTTCGGCTCCTCAGGGCCGGTCTTCGGGTCATCGCTCATCAGGGAAGAGGATAGCGGATGGGCGGGGAAGACGGGGCGCTGCGCCCCCAAAGTCCGGTCTGCTGCCGAAGCGCCGACGGAGAGCTGAGCCAACCCAAAGAAAAGGGGCCCGACCGCTTGCGCCGCCGGGCCCCTAAAACCCTTTGGGGGGGTTACCCCCTCCTCGAACTACACTCAGTAGACGTTGTTGAGCGTAACCATGCTGGACTTTTCAGCCCGGTTGCAGTTGTACTGCGCGTTCGCTCCATCGCCGTCTACATCCGAAATTGCAGTAGCGAGGAAGTCGTCCAACGCCGAGGATGCACCGGGACTGGCCGACGTGCTGTAGACGCCACGGACCTTGCCGTCAGCAACCCAACCAAGGTTCTGGAAGGCAGTGAAACCGCCCGCCTCGAAGTTGACCTGGGCACGCGCGGGAGCGGCTGCGGGGGTCTGAGCAGCAGTCGTGAAGGAATCCCACTCGGCGTGGTAGGCCTTCTGTGCGGTGCGAATGCCGTCGAGGTTACTCGGCAGCTCGGCTCGCTTGGCCCGCATCTGCATCGCGATAAAGTTGGGAATGGCGATTGCCGCCAGGATGCCGATGATCGCCACAACGATCATGAGCTCGATGAGAGTAAAGCCCTTGCGATTCCGAAGCATGTACCGTGTCTCCTCGTTGATTTGGGCAGTGTTGGGAAGTTCGTCGCCCAGAGTGTACTGCAGCGATCGTGCCAATGCGCGCAGCTGATGCAATTTCTAGCGATTTGCTAATGATTCTAGCGGCTTGAGTCAGGCGCTCTCCGCCGTCCCCTCGGTATCAAGAGGCTGGATGGGGCCCCCAAGTGACACATAACGTCACTCACCAGGCCGAGAACGACAATTCTTGTCGCCCCGCCCCCCGACCAAGTCCCGAAATTGGCACAAATCCGAGATCGGGAGGAGATGGGACCACCAAGAAAGTGACAATTTTTGTCACTACTCCCTCGAGAGTGACAAAAATTGTCACTCTCGAGGGGGCTCTTCGAGGCCGATCTTCTGCAACCGGTAGCGGAAGGAGCGGAAGGAGATGCCTAGGAGCTTCGCCGCGTCCTTCTTCACGCCACCTGCGGTCTCCAGGGCACTGCGCAAGAGCTGAGTCTCGTACTCCTCGAGCAGACTCTCGAGTTCGACCCCGTCCGGGCCAACATCGACCTGGGGATGATCGCCCGACTGGCTCAGCCCGGTCTCGTCCAAGATTTCTGGTGGCAGGCTCTCCAGCCCGATCTCATTCTCTGCCGCCAAGGCCGCACCGCGCTGGATGGCGTTCTCCAGCTCCCGCACGTTCCCCGGCCAGGAGTAGCGACTCAGTGCCTTCGCCGCCTCCTCGCTCAGCTCTAAGACCCCCTTGCCGAACTGCTTGCCGTACTGATCGAGGAAGTGCCGGCACAACATCGGCAGATCACTTCGGCGTTTGCGCAACGGCGGCAGCTCGATGCTGACGACCTTCAGCCGGTAGTAGAGGTCCTCGCGGAAACGTCCCTCCCGCACTTCTGCGAGCAGGTTGCGGTTGGTTGCCGCCAGGATCCGAACATCGACAGGACGCTCGTCCACCCCACCCACCGGCTTGACCCTCCGCTCCTGGATGGCCCGCAGGACCTTGACCTGAGTCGCCAGGGGCATCTCGCCCACCTCATCCAAGAACAGAGTCCCACCATCGGCGGCAGAAAAGAGCCCCTTGTGGTTCCGAACCGCTCCGGTAAACGCCCCCTTCCGGTGGCCAAAGAGCTCCGCCTCGATCAGGTTTTCGGGTATCGCACTGCAGTTGATTGACTGGAAGGGCTTGTCCTTGCGTAGGCCTTCGTAGTGAATTGCCCGAGCCACGAGTTCCTTGCCGGTGCCGCTCTCGCCTGAGATCAGCACCGTGATCGGGGTGTCCTTCACCCGGTCCATAAGTCCGTAGACCTGCTGCATCTCCTCCGCGCTGCCGACGAGCGACCCATAACCATAGCGGTCGGTCAACAGCTTACGGAGGCTCTCGTTCTCGTCGCAAATCGCCTTCTTCTCGAAGGCCTTCTCAAGAATCAGCTTCAGCTCGTCCACGTTGAAGGGTTTGACCACGTAGTCGTAAGCGCCCTGCTTCATCGCTTCGACCGCGTTCTCGGTGGTCGCATAAGCCGTGATCATGACGACCTCAGTGTCCGGCCAGCCCTCCTTGACCTTGCGCAGCACCGCCATACCGTCCATCTGCTCCATCGACAAATCTGTCACCACCACGTCTGCAGGCTTCACGGCCAGCGCGCGCAGCGCCTCCTTGCCAGACCCCACCGCCCTCACGACGTAGCCCGAACGCTTGAGCATGATGGTCAGGAATTGACGGAGGCTCAGGTCGTCGTCGACGACCAGCACCTCTCCGATGGGGTCCTCGACCTCGGGCAACGGTCTCCGCAGATCGGCAGGGCTCTCTTGAGTCCTCGGGGGCACCTAGGCGCTTCCCCCCGTGGATGCACTCGGAACCGCCTGCGCCGCAGACGCATCGCTTGCACCGGTCCGCATCGCTGCGTCGTCGGCAAATAGAACGGGGAGCCAGATGGCAAAGCTGGTCCCCTCTCCCCGGTTGCTCGTCACGGTGATCACGCCCCTATGGGCTTGCACAATTCGCGCCACAATCGCGAGCCCAAGACCAGTCCCCCCAGACTTCGTCGTGTAGAAGGGATCGAAAATCCGCGCCAGGGCCTCGTCGTTGATCCCAGGCCCCGTGTCCTCCACCGTCAGCCGGAGAGCCCCTTCACCGGCCGACTTCAGTCCGGCTTGGCTCGCCCCGGGGTCTCCCCCCGCGACCTCCTTCCAGTCACCGACAAAGGAGTTCTCCCCCGCACTGGCCACGCCCAAATCGTCCCTCGTGACCTTTTCGGTCCGAACCCGCAGCGTGCCCCCCGTCGACATCGCCTGGCACGCGTTGTTGAGGAGATTCCAGACGAGCTGCCGCATTCGGTCCTCATCCATCAGCAAGACCGGGTCGTAGTCGAACCGAGACTCAAGCGCGATCCCAGCCGCCACGCCCTTGCTCTCCATCAGCGCCAGGGTCTCCCGAATCAGGATGCCGATGCTGCCGCGCGACAAACTGGGTTCTTCTTGGCGACACAGGGTGAGGAAATCGTTGACGAGGTGTCCGAGCCGGTCCGCTTCGCGTTCGACGATTCCCAAGAGCTCGTCCTCTTCGGCCACCAGCCGCCCGTCCGAGCGCAGCACCTGCACTGAGCCGGTGATCGAGGCCAGGGGATTGCGGATCTCGTGAGCAATGCCCGCCGACAGCCGACCGACAGCTGCTAGCCGCTCTTCCCGCCCCAGCTGCTCCTCCATCAGCAACAGCCGGGTTCGGTCCTCAAAAACCAAGATGTGACCATCGATGGAGCCGTCAGCTGCCCGCATCGCCGAAGCGCTAACCCGCAAGTAGACCCGCTTCTTGTCCTTGCGGGTCATCCACCGCTCGAAGCTGGGGGCGGTGGTCTGGCTGGTTGTCTCGTCCGAGGTGTCCTGCAGCAGCTTGTCGACCCCCCGCAGTATCTCCTGCACCGCGAGGCCCACCACCTCCGAGGCCTCATAGTGGGTAATGACTTCTGCAGCCCGATTGAAGGAGGTCACCCGTGCCTGGGGATTGACCGTCAGCAGGCCCACGTCGATGTTCTGGATGATTCGGCCGTGGAGGTCCTGCAGGCGATGCAGGCTGCTGGCAGTAGCAGCCAACTGCCGGCCCGTCTCCAACTGCTTGCTGGCCAGGGACCCGGAGAGGAAGGCCAAGAGGTAGAAAGACGCGACATGGAAGGCGACGGTGGAGTAGGTCCCGAGAGTCTCTGGCGCCAACATCTCCGAAGGAAACGCCCCCGCTCCCTCGGCACCCGCGAAACCCGTCCAGGTCAGAACCAGGCAGAGGATGTAAGCCGCCGAGTCCAAGGTCGCGACGATGAGGCCCCCGGGCAGGAGCAGCAGGTAGCCGGCGCCGAGGATGTTGAAGACAAAGAGCCAAGTAAAGATCGACTCGGCGCCGCCAGAAAACAGCAGGATGAGGGTGATGCCAGCCGCGTCGGTCACGAACTGCAGGTAGGCAAAGAACACCAGGTTGGGCATCCGCCGCGCCGCCGCCGCATAGAGCA
>CAZQTQ010000144.1:5884-9507 GCA_964596025.1 uncultured Rickettsiales bacterium | reverse complement strand
GTGCTCGAAGAAGGGGCGCGCGCGGGAGGCCGAATCGGATGGAAACGCATGAGGCGGCTCCGCTCCAAACTCCAGACCACAGGGTCTTCCATGTCCACGATTTGCTCCTACGCCCTCCCCATCCTCCTCGCATCCGTCGCCCTGATTGGTCTGGGGGTCGCCTGCCAAGGAGGGAGCAACATCTTCGACTGGGACGAAGATGGATCGATTGACGGCGAGGACTGCAGCCCCATGGACCCCTTGATTCGGCCCGGACTGAGCGACCCGTGGGGCGACGGAGTCGACCAAAACTGCGATGGAGTCGATGGACTCTCGGTCGACCAAGACCGGGATGGGTACGCCAAGGGAGTCGACTGCGACGATCTCAACAGCAACGTTCATCCACAAGCCGACGACCCGGATGGAGACGGACGGGACACAAACTGCGACGGAGTGGATGGCGTAGCCGAGGACGCAGATGGGGATGGCTACAGCACAGCTGACGACTGCAACGACGCAGACGCAAACACCAACCCCGGCGCAGAAGACGCCGCCGGGGACTCCATCGACGCAGACTGCGATGGAATCGATGGAGTCGGGGCCGACGCCGACGCCGACGGCCACCCCGAGGGCGTCGACTGCGACGACAACGACCCCGACCGGCACCCCGGCGCAACCGACGTCTACGGCGACGGCATCGATCACGACTGCGATGGCAGTGACGGCCTGCTAGCGGACAACGATGGCGACGGATACACCTTCTTGGTGGACTGCGATGATGCTGAAGTCTCCGTCCATCCGAACGCTGAGGATGCAGAAGACGGCGACGGGGTCGACCAGGACTGCGACGGAATCGACTCCCCCAACTGCAGCGACCTCTTCTTCACCGACATCGAGGGCACTAGCGACTCGATTCCCTACGAGTTCACCTCCACCGGCGGTACCCAGAGCGCTTGGGGGTATCGGTCCGACCTCCAGGCTGTTTCGGGAACCAGAGCCTTGTACTACGGACACCTCGGGACAGAGACCGATGACTACGGCCAGTCCGGTGGATCGATCTTCACCGCAATCACCCTGGACGACGAGCCCACTGGTCCCCTCGTCTTCTCCTTCTGGATCTGGATGGACGTCGACGACGGCATCCCCAGCGACACGCTGATCGGCTACATCGAGGACGGCGACGGCCTGCGTGAGGTGTGGAGCAAGCCATCCTACGACTTCAGCGCCTCCCGGACCTGGCAGGAGCAGCGTGTAGGACTCGGCACCAACCTGTCCGACCTCGATCCGGACACTGCAGGGCAACAGATCCTCTTCAAGTGGCACTTCGAAGCCGACGACGAGGACAACCCCGGTGACGGCATCTTCATCGACGACATTCGATTTGAGGATTGTCCTTCCTCCTAACGACTCATGAACAAAGCGGCCTTGCTCGCAACCGAGCCGGGACCGCCCGCTGGGGTAGACCCCCTGGGGTAGAGGCCGTCTTCCGTCTGCTCGCAGAGGTAACATGTGGCCTCTCGTCGGACCTATACGCCAGGTGGCGAGCGAGCACCTGGGGACAAATGCCAGGCCACTGGGTCAGGCCCTGACCCGGGTTCCAGGAGAGGGAGCTCCATGGATCGTGAAGACGAGGACAGCGGTCGTCATGCTCCGCTGAGCCGCGACATCCAGCTTCTCGGTGAGCTCCTGGGGCAAGTCTTGCGGGAGCAGGAGGGCTCCGACCTCTACGGGATGGTGGAACGGGTTCGCGCTCTGGCCAAGGCGGGACGCGCCGGAGACCCGGGGGCTCGGGATGAGCTCCAGGCGCTGATCAGCGGTCTTGCTGTGGCGGACATGCAGCGGGTCGCGCGGGCCTTTGCTCACTTCCTGGCTCTGTCGAACATCGCCGAGCAGCAACATCGGATTCGGCGAAGGCGGCAGTACCAGGCGGACAGCAGCGCGCCGCCTCAGCGCGGGTCGATGGACCAATGCCTCGGTCACCTCCTGCAGCTCGGAATCGCCCCCAACGACGTCGCGAAGACTCTAAGGGAGCTTCGCGTCGAGCTGGTCATGACCGCGCACCCCACGGAAACCCGGAGACGCACCCAGCAGCAGCAGCACCGGGCGATTGCCCTCCTTCTCCGGGCGCGGGACCTCCACGGCATGACACCGAGAGAGCAGGACCAGAACCGGACCGAGCTCTTGCGGGTGATCGCGGCCTGCTGGGCCACCGAAGATGTGCGCCGTCACAAGCCCACGCCCGAGGAGGAGGTCCGTGGGGGCCTCGCCGTCTTCGAGCAGGTCCTCTGGACCGCAGTGCCCCGGTATCTCCGGGAGCTGAGCGAGTCCCTCGAGACCCACTGCGGAACCGGCCTTCCGCTCGGCGCGACACCGATCCGCTTCGGTTCCTGGATGGGAGGCGACCGCGACGGCAACCCCAACGTCACGCCGGAGACCACGGCACGGGCCTGCCTCTTGGCCCGGTGGATGGCCGCGGACCTGTACCTCGGCGAAGTCGAGTTGCTTCGCGAGGAGCTGTCGATGAACGAGTGCAGCGAGGAGCTCCGCGCCGAAGTCGGCGAAGCCTGGGAGCCCTACCGCGAGCTCTTGAGGGCCGTGCGCAGCCGCCTGGACATCACCCGCGAGCACCTTCGAGCACGATTGGAAGGAGAGGCCACCGCCGAAGCGGCGACCGAGCCAGGCCTCTACACCGCGCCCGAGCAACTGCGGGAACCCCTGCTGCTGTGTTGGCGGTCGCTGCAGGCCTGTCATCACGGCACCATCGCCTCCGGCCGCCTCCTCGACCTGATCCGGAGGCTCGACACCTTCTCGCTGAGCCTGGTCCAACTCGACATCCGCCAGGAGTCGGATCGCCACACGGAGGCCCTGGACTCGATCACCGAGCACCTGAAGCTGGGCTCCTACGCCGGATGGAGCGAAGAGAAGCGGCAGGACTTCCTGCTCCGGCAACTCCAGGAGGACGGGCCCCTGATTCCGGACGCCTTGTGGATGGACAAGTCGACACTGACGCCTTCGGCCCGGGACGTGTTGGAGACCTTCGCCGTCGCCGCCGAGCAGCCGCCCGGGATCCTTGGCGCCTACGTCATCTCGATGGCCGGCCCCCCCTCGGACGTGCTCGCCGTCGAACTGCTGCAGCGCGAGGCGCGTCTGGCCTACGCCCTTCCGACCAGCGGCCCGCCCCAGCGCGTCGTCCCTCTGTTCGAGACCGAGGCAGATCTCAACGCCGGCGGCGAGGTCCTGCGCGCGCTGCTCTCGACGCCCTGGGTCCGGGAGCGCATACGGGACCTGCACGACAACCGCTTCGAGGTGATGCTCGGCTACTCGGACTCAGCGAAGGATGCGGGGCGGCTCGCCGCATCCTGGGCGCTGTACAAGGCCCAAGAACGCCTGGTCGAAGTCTGCGATGAGTTCGGAATCCGACTCACCCTGTTCCCCGATATTTGGGGGATTAAACGAGGCCAAACTGCCTCACTCTGATCCAGGAGGATCAAATGTCTTTGATTTACATCGAGAATCAAGAATCTCTTAATGCCGCTCTTGCGGAGCGCCCAGTCGATAGTGTCACCTATGGACTGATTTCTCGGAATGAAAATACCGAGCAACATGGAGCAACATTGGAAAGTCTTAAGTACAAGGTGATCAGT
>CAZQTQ010000144.1:5482-5874 GCA_964596025.1 uncultured Rickettsiales bacterium | reverse complement strand
AGGGCGAGGTAATCCTGGCCAAGTACGGTCGTCCGGGCATCGCAGTACGGACGCTCGAGCTGACCACGACCGCGGTGCTGGAGGCGACGTTGGCCGCTGGGGTCGAGCCCCAGCCTCGGTGGCGGGCGCGAATGGACCGGCTCGGCGCCACCTCGAGCGCCACCTACCACGATGTGGTTCGGCACACGGACAGCTTCGTCCCCTACTTCCGCTCGGCTACGCCCGAACAGGAACTGGGCCTGCTCAACATGGGCAGTCGGCCGGCGCGGCGCCGCGCTGGTGGTGGCGTGGAGAGCCTCCGGGCCATTCCCTGGGTCTTTGCCTGGACCCAAACCCGGCTCCTGTTGCCTTCCTGGCTGGGGGTCGGCGAAGCGCTCGACGCGGAGATGCAA
>CAZQTQ010000144.1:206-5472 GCA_964596025.1 uncultured Rickettsiales bacterium | reverse complement strand
CTGCAGGAGATGATTGAGCAGTGGCCCTTCCTCGGCTCAACCCTCGACCTGATCGAGATGGTGCTGGCCAAGGCGCTCCCCGACATCGCCGCACGCTACGATGCCCTGTTGGTGCCCCAGGAGCTGCAGCCGCTCGGCGAGGCGCTCCGAGGCCGCTACGAGCTGACCTGCAGGCGCCTCCTCGAGGTCCGGGGCCGAGAGAGCCTCCTTGAAGGGAACTTGGTACTTCGGAGGTCCATCTCGGTACGGAATCCCTACGTCGACCCCCTCAACCTGCTGCAAGCCGAGTTGCTCGCCCGGCTCCGGGCGCAAGGGGGCGACGCGGGCGAGCGAGAAGCCGTGCAGGCAGCGCTCCTCGTCACAGTCAACGGGATCGCGGCCGGCATGCGCAACACGGGCTGAACAACGTGCACTCCACTCCTGAAATCGACCGACCCACCCACGCGTGCGCGGTCAGAACCCCCTACCCTCCCGAAGGGCAGGTCCCTGTAAGGAGCCAGTCTGCGGGCATCGGGGGCACAGAAGACTCTCTCCTCGCGGGCTCGGCTTGGTGCTGTACTGATCCCTGACAAGGGGGTGGCCGCGGTGTTCTCTCTTCGTGAGATCTTCGATGACATCCCAGTCGTCCGTGTCGTCGACGTGGGGGCGAGCCCCATCGATGGGACGCCCATCTACGAGCCACTTCGCCAGTCGGGGGGGGCTGACGTGGTGGGCTTCGAGCCTGCGAAGGATCAGTACGAACGCCTGATCGAGATGAACATCCCGCGGTCTACGTTCCTGCCGGACGCGATCGGCGACGGGAGCGAGGGCGAGCTGAAGATCTGCCGGGGCCCAGGGATGACCTCGCTGCTCGAGCCGGACCAGCGTGTCCTCTCGCATTTCCACTGGTTCGACACCTACGCCGAGGTGGTGCGCCGGGAGGCCATGCCCACCCGGCGACTGGACGACGTGCCCGAGGCCCGTGGCATGGACTTCCTCAAGGTGGATGTACAAGGCGGAGAGAGAGAGGTCTTTCAGGGTGGGCCGGAGCGCCTAGCCGAAGCCGTAATGATCCACACCGAAGTTCAATTGGTGCCCTTCTACGTGGACCAACCGCTCTTCGCTGAGCTCGACCTGCTGCTCCGGGAAGCGGGGTTCTGGCTCCACCGCTTCGAGCCGATCCAGAGTCGGGTCTTCAAGCCCATGGTTGTGAACAACGACATCTACGCAGGGATGAGTCAGCAGCTCTGGACCGACGCCGTCTACGTGCGTCCTTTTGTTGACTTCCCAACCCTAGACACCTCGAGCCTGCTCAAGATCGCAGTGCTTGCCCACGACCTTTACGGCTCCTACGACCTTGTAGTCCTCGCCTTCCAGCGGCTGGACGAGCGCGAGGGAACCCAACGACACCAGCGCTATCTGAGTTGTCTGTTGTCCGCACTCTCCTAGGACAGCCGCAGTGCGTCCGAGGTAGCCCTGAACGCCGGAGAAGCGGCTCCCTCGTCCCCGGCAGCGAGCTCACAACCGAAGCGAGTACACCCCAGGCTCCTTTCAGGCGGCCACAACCTCTAGACCCCGACGCCCGGGACCGGGTCTCTCCGCTGCAGACGGGCGCCATCGCTCCCCCTGACGAAGCGGTCCAGGTCGTAACGACCAAGATCGGCGGCTAGCTTGCCGATGCCCTCGTAGTTGGGGCAGCCGTTGCAGTGTTCGCCCAGCAAGGGGGCTCCGTTGCGAAACGTCATCCCCGCGTTGCGCTGGAGGTCCCGGGCGGCTCTTCGGAAATCGCCGTAGGCCGAACCCGTCCAGATCTCCCGGAACGGCTGCTCGACAAGCGTACCGACGACCTTGGGCGAACAGCAGAAGGACACGTCCCCGTTGGTCCACGACCGCGAGAAGGTCCAGCCAACGTAGCAACCCTCGTCCGGGGTGCGGGCATGACCCCACTTTCCGGTGGCCGGGTCCAGGGTCTCCAGCTGGTAGTCGATGTTGGTGACGATGCTCGGGCCACCCTGCTCTTCGCGACGATGGGCCTCCGCCATGGCTTCCCGAACCGCGGGGATCTGCTCGGGAAGCAGCTTTAGTTCCTCGTTGTAGTCCTGCACGTGGATCAGCTGGTACCGCACGTGCTCGGCGCCCAGCTCTCTGGCGAGCTCATAGAAATCCAAGACCTCGTGGGCATTGGTCCGACACAGGACGTCCACCATCATGACCCGAGGGAGCTCCACGGCCCGTTGTCGCTTGAGCTCGTTCAAGGCTCCGATCCGTTCCCGGACCTCGTCCAGCTCGGCGCCAGGATGCCCTGGGTGGAGGAACTCGTAGACCTCGTGGGAGGCCGAGGACAGGCTGACGTAGAGCAGGTTGGCGCCATGGTCGACCAGGGCCTCCCGGGCCTCCTGCCCCACCAACAGTCCATTGCTGAACAGGGTGAGGCCCAGTCCCCGGTTCTTGATGTAGGCGACCATGTCGAGACAGCGCGGGTGGAGCAGCGGCTCGCCCTTCCCGGAAAGGAGGAGGTCTTCCCGGGTGCCCAGTGCCGCGAGGTCGTCGACCAAAGCGCAGAAGAGGTCCCAGTCGATCATCTCCCGTCGCCAGGCAGCATCGAACTGGTCGACATCCTTGCGGTTCTTCGCCAACGGCGAGTGGAACCAGCAGTACTTGCAGTTGACGTTGCAGGCGTTGGCCACGTCGAGGTGGAAGGTGTGGGGGCCGCGAAAGACTCCCCCGGTCAGCGCCCCGAGCAGGCGCAGCAACTCCGCCTCGTTTTGTGGGTCCGCCTTGCGGGCAACGGTACCGAGCAGGTCGAGCAGCTCAGGATCGGGTTCACCGATCTCGATGGGCAAGCCGGCGACGCTGCGCCGAAGCCCCTCGAGCCACTGGAGGAGAACCCCATCAGCCTCGGTCAGCGGATGGGGTTCGAAGGGGACGAGGCCCGGGATCGGCCCCTCGGGACCGATCGCAGCCGCCAGCTCGGCCACCTGGACGTGCAGCTTATGAAAGGTATCCCGATCCACAACGAGAGCGGTTGGGCGGCCTCGCAGACCTCGCGCCAGCCAGCGTCGGGCGCCAACAGCGCGCTCTCTCAACTGGATTCTGAGGGACGGCCTGCCCATACCAGCCATCCTAGCTGCCAGTCCCCAGGATCAGCATCTTCACCCTGGACTCAACGATGCCCTGTCCGACGGGCACGGAACTGCCATCAAGACTATCCTCCCTCTCATGGCCCGCTCCACCGAACATCAGGCAGGTACCGACGATTCGGCTTGGAGTTCCAGGAAGGTGCGGTCCTGTAGCCGGTTGGATTCGAGTTCAACGCAGCTGCCACCACAATGAGGAGGACCCATGTCGGATAACGAACGATCACTGATTGAGCAGGCGCTCGAACGTATGATGGAGCGCGATCTGGCCGGATTCCTGACGTTCTTCGCCGAGGACGCCGTGATCTACGATCCGCATTACCCCTTCCCTACGATGGAGGGCAAAGCGGCGATCGAACAGGGACTGACCTGGGCGCTAGACACCCTCGTAAAACCTGGGTTCGAGGTTCGCCAGGTGTGGATGCAGGGGAAGTCGGGAGCGGTGGAGGTCAAGACTCATCACGTGCTCAAGGGAGGGCAGGAGATCGACTTCGAGCAGGTCTTCCTGTTCGAGACCGAGGGGGGCCAGATCACCCGCCTGCGCGCCTTCGTACCCTACCGCCCGCCAGGCATCGGGGGCTGGATTGCGGCGGCAACAGCGGCGTGGTGGAGACTCTGTGGGAAGGGTCGCTGAAGCCCTTCCTACCGAGACAGCACGAGCTGAGGCAGCCGATGGCCGATTTGTGGAACTCTTGCGCGGGAGCTGAGGATAGTTGAGTACAGGATTGCAGTTGCTCCGGGAGTTCATCGACGCTGCGAAGACAGTTCGCAGCGTCGATGAGCTGTGCGAGATCGGAGCCGCCACAGCAGCGCATCTGACCGGGGCGGAGCATGCCATCGCGTGGATCGTCGACCGGGGGATGAGTCCATACGAACACTTCGTGGGGGCCTTCGGCCTGGAGCCGCACTCGTCGACGACCCTTTCGGACTGGCCAAGGCTCATCGAGCAGACCATGACCACCGACGCGACGAGTCGTCAGACGAACGTGCCGAGAGAGGACCTGGGGCTCCCCGGTGGTGCGCCGTTCGCTT
Source organism: uncultured Rickettsiales bacterium (assembly GCA_964596025.1). Classification (GTDB taxonomy): domain Bacteria; phylum Myxococcota_A; class UBA796; order UBA9615; family UBA9615; genus CAZQTQ01. The sequence continues at coordinate 1,324 of CAZQTQ010000144.1, read as the reverse complement.
CCGTCGACTGGGTCACTGTGCGCCAATCCGAGACCATTGCTTGCTGGGTAGGGGTGATGTCGTCCCGCGCGGGCTACGAGCTCGATCACGAGAGCACCTCCCTCCTACAAATCCTGGCCCAGCACATGGCCCTTGTGCACCAGGCAATGGACGTCGTGTCCCAGCCAGGGAGCGCCGAATTCAGGTACCGCAGGTTCATCGAAGAGCTGCCCGCCCTGACCTATGCACGCGCGCTCGACAAGCCGGGCGAGGCCGGGTTCATCAGCCCCCAGAGTATGGAGCTCCTTGGATTTGAGCCCGAGGAGTTCGTAGGCAACCGAGATCTCTTCGCGGAGCGGTTACACCCAGAGGACCGCGAGCGGGTCCTGATGGAACAAGCAGCCCACGACCCGACAAAGACGACCACGATAGACACCCACTCATTCCGGATGCTCCACAAGGATGGTCACATCGTCTGGCTGCTCAACCACCTGCGTACGATCCGAGCCGAGGACGGGACCCCTAAGTTCGTCACGGGTTTGATCATCGATGTGACCGAGACCGAGGAGCGTGCGCGGGAGAATGCGGCTCACGCTGCCGCGGAGGAGATCAGGCGGCGGATCGCCGAAGACGAGAACCTGGCCAAGGGCCGCTTCCTCGCCAGCATGAGCCACGAGATCCGCACTCCGATGAACGCCATTCTGGGATATGCGCAGCTGCTGCAGCGCGAGCTGGGCCTGACGGAGCGTCAGCGGGACTACCTGGAGATCATCGACCGCAGCGGGGAGCATCTGCTGTCGCTGATCAACGATGTACTCGACATGGCCAAGATCGAGTCGGGCAAGGTCTCGGTGACCTCGGGCGAGGTCGACTTCTCCAGGATGCTTCTCGACATTGAGAGGATGTTCCGTCTGAAGGTCTCGGAGAAGGGCGTCGCGCTGACTGTGGAGAAGACACCCGAGGTGCCGCCTTTGCTGCTGACCGATGCCGGCAAGGTGCGGCAGGTACTCATCAACCTCCTGAGCAACGCCACCAAGTTCACCGACAAGGGCCGAGTCGTAATGAGGATCTCGGTTTTGGAACGCACGAACGGGGAGGTCCGCCTGCTGGTGGTGGTCGAAGACACCGGCCACGGCATT
>CAZQTQ010000144.1:0-196 GCA_964596025.1 uncultured Rickettsiales bacterium | reverse complement strand
GGCATTCCCCCAGAGAGGCTCGAGGACATCTTCGGGGCCTTCGTGCAGGCAGAAGCTGGCAGTCAGAAATCCGGGACTGGATTGGGACTCGCGGTGAGCCGGCAGTTCGCGCGCCTGCTGGGCGGCGACCTGAGCGCGACCAGTGTGCTGGGTGCCGGGAGTGTGTTCCGCTTCGAGTTTGTAGCTCAGGAGGCTT
>CAZQTQ010000143.1:0-9544 GCA_964596025.1 uncultured Rickettsiales bacterium | reverse complement strand
AGTCCGCGGCTAATCGATGAGATCTCCTGCTCGCGGGAGGCATTGGAACTTAGGTCGACTCGGTCTGCCCTCATCAGCTGCAATTAGTCGACGACGACCAGGTCCAGGCCCTTCTCCATCTTGAGACGGCGGCACTTGCTCCGCAGTTCCGCAAGGGAGATGTTCGCAGTGTCATCGATGTGGATACGGGCCTGGTCGAGGCGTTCGCCCCCCGCGACGAGCGCGGGTAGGTCGTCCTGACGGAACTTGCCGGTACGGATGCGGGTACCCGAAACGCGTGCCTCAGAGGACAAGAGGCGAGTCGCCAACTGTTCTTTTGCCATCTCGAGGGAGAAGAAGGCTACTGAGACCTTATCGATCAACGCGGCGTTGGCCACGAGGTTGAGAGAGAAGGCCGTCTTTCCCATCGACGGGCGGGCCGCAACGATGATGAGATCGGATCGCTGCAATCCAGCTAGCTTCTCGTCGAGATCCCGAAATCCCGTGGTAATGCCGGTGACATCCGAGGGGTTCTCAAAGCGGTCTTGGATGTCCTTCAATACCGTTGCGACGACCTCGTCGAGCCGGTGGAAACCGCGGTAGTTCTGGGCCTCACCCAAGGCAAGGATCGCCTTCTCAGCAACCTCGAGCGCCGCATCGGCGCCACCCTCTCCGGAGTAGACCTGGGCTTCAATCGCCCGCGCCGTCGTAAGCAGACGGCGGAGGGTGGCCTTCTCCTGCACGTTCTTCACGTACTCGCTGAGGTTGGCCACAGTGGGGACCGCCCCCATGAGCCCCGCGATGTAGCTCGCGCCTCCCACCTGTTCCAACTTGGATTTGTCCCGCACGTAACTGCGGACCAAACCAGCGTCAGGCAGCGTCCCCTCGCGCGTTACCGCGAGGATCGCCTCGAACAGAATTCGGTGGCTCTCGTGATAGAAGTCAGCCGAAGAGAGTCCGGCCTCTTGGATCCGGTGGACACTCTCGGGATCAAGGAAGACGGAACCGAGGACTGCCCGCTCCATCGCGGTGTCCTCAGGCTCCGGACGGCCTAGCAAAGGACCGTGTGCCACTAGCTGCTACTCCCGATCGACAAGGGGTGGGCCGCCCCCAGAAGGGCGATCATGCCTGCCCGCCGCCCCCAAGCGAAGGGGCAAAGTGGCCGCGACGAAGAATCCTGGCAGGGAATCAGAGTGCCTCCCCCACCGCAGCTCGAAACCGAGCTTGCGTTCCTAGGAAGCCTCTTCCTCGGACTCGGGCTCGGGCGCCTCATCGGCCGGAGCCTCAGACGCTGGCATCGCATCGGCCTCGGGAGCCGCAGAGGACTTCCTGTCGTCCTCTGGGTCCTCGCCCCTTGCCGCCCTCTCCGCCGCCCTCTCCGCCGCCTCTTGGGCCGCCACTTGGATGAGCTTGGCGCTGTTTTCGTCCGGCTCGACCGAGAGCTTCAGCTCGAACAGAACGCCCTGACCCAGGCTCATGGGGATGTCGTAGTCACCCAGCGCCTTGATGTGTTCTCGGAGCTTGACCTGGCGTTTGTCCAGTTCAGCGCCCTTCTCGGCCAAGACCCGCGTGATGTCCATGGTCGTTACCGAGCCGAACAGCTTGCCGTCCGGGCCACAGGATCGTGTCATGACCAAGCGACCCACCCCTTCTAGAAGCTGGAGGCGAGTCTCGGCATCGGCCCGGAGCTTAGTTCGCCGAGCCTCCATGATCCGACGCTCATGTTCCAGAGCCTTGACGTTCCGTGAGTCAGCGCGAACTGCCAACTGGCGGGGAATCAAGTAGTTGCGGGCGTAGCCGTCCTTGACCGTTACCAGGTCTCCAGCGTTGCCCAATCTCTCAATCTCTTCTCTGAGGATGACCTTCATCGTCCCTCTCCGTCGTTCTCCTCGCTCGCTTCCAGTCGCCGCAGGTCAAACCAGGCATCGGCCAGGCCTGTGGCAGCAAAAGCTACCGAGGTAATGGGTCTCGAAATCAACACCGCCTGAAGCCCAATTCCGAGAATGCGTACTCCCGGGCTGAGCTTGAGGCGAAAGAAGTAGTGATTTGCGACGGCAATTCCTTGCAACCAGTAGAGGACACCCAAAACCAGCATGCCGTTGAGGGCAGCGATCAACAGGGGCCTCGACTGCGGCAACCACCCGGCCAACGGCTCCACCTGCGTCACCACCGCAGCGGTACAGGCCATGAAGCCGTAGACAACCCCCAAGGGCATCCGGAAGGCACAGAAATCGTCGTCTCGTCCGTCTCCTTTCCAGAGCCAGCGGGCGTAGAGCATGTTAAGCCACATACCAACGACCACCATCATCACAAACAGCGCCGGCATCAACGCTGCCGTCCAGCGCTGATACCAAGCCTTGCGGGCCACGAGGTCCGCCAAAACCACTCGGGCAGCCGTTGTCGTGCTGCCCGCCTCCTCGGCCACCGCAATGACCGCCGAGATTGACTCCCCTACCCAGCGGTAGGCCAGCCCATAGGCGCCCTCGGGCGCCATCATCTCCAGCAGGACCCATGCACCCGCCAAGATGACGAGGTAGGCCCCAACGGCCCGGGTTACCGCGCCCACACTGTCAGGGCCTTGCATTGCAGCCCATGCCAGCAAGGTCGCGGGCAGAATGGCACCCGCTACGTAGCCGCCCAGGCCGGCAGCTACTGAGGGCCCGCTCCATCCTGCCGACGGAGCCACCCCAGTGATCCCGAGGAGGAAGACCGTCGTCGCTGTCAGCCCCACCCCGCTTGCCCAGGGCCCGCCCCAGCCGGCCCTGCGGTGGTGGGCCAGAAAGAGGGGCACCGGCGCCAACAGGAGGAGGGGCGCTGGAAGCGCAAAGAGCACCGCACTCAGGATGCCGTTGACCGTGGGAGGCACCCAGGTCGGCGGCGCTTGCGGCGGCGTTCCCAGATGCCGATCAGACTCCAGCGGGAGCACGCTCTTGCTGTGCCTCCCCAGCAACTGCGGCAGCTTTACGCGCCTCTTCGGAAGCCTTCCGCTCCTCGACGTCGACCCGCTCCCCAACCTTGATCGTCAAGAACCGCAGAATCTGCTCGTCGATCTTCAGGGTCCGCTCGATCTCGTCCACTGCCCTGGAATCACCAAGGAAGGTCAGGACGAAATAGTGGCCCTTCCCAAAGTCCTTGATGTCGTAGGCCAGGCGTCGGTTGCCCCAGTCATCGACGTTGAGGACTGTGCCCTCGGCATCGGTGACGATCTTCGAGGTCCGATCCACGATGGACTGAGCAGCCTCATCGGTTACGTCGGGCTTCACGATAAAGATCAGCTCGTACTCACGTGCGTACATTCTCTCTCCTTCTCTTCGAAGCCCGGTTCCATCCGGCCTCCGGCCTCATGCTTCAAGCGGGGTTTCCGTTGAAGCGATTCATCGCATCCTTCACACCGTCCGAGAGGACGGCTTCAGCAGCATCTGCCGCCCGGTCCAGTACCGGTCCCAACAGGCGCCCCTCTTCACCGTTCCACCGGGCCAAGACCCAGGCAGAGACATCGATGGGACCTTGGGGCCGACCGATGCCGACCCGAACCCGAACGAAGTCGGGGCTTCCCATCTTCTGGACGAGGTCCCGAAGCCCGTTGTGGCCCCCGTGACCTCCTCCGCTTTTCACCTTCACAACCCCGAAAGGAAGATCCAGCTCGTCGTGGACAACCACGACCTGTTCGGGCGGGACCTTGTAGAAGCCAACCAGAGGCCCCACGGAGTCCCCGCTCCGATTCATGAAAGTCTGGGGACAGGCCAACAGCGTCGACTTCGTCCCCACCGGCCCCGTTCCTAGCTGAGCCCGGAAGCGCTTCTGCTGCAGGGAGATCCCGTGCCGGTCGGCCAGGAGACTCACGACGGCGAAGCCGACATTGTGGCGTGTCTCCTTGTACCGGGGCCCGGGGTTTCCCAGACCAACCACGATCTGCACCGTTGCTACTCGTCTCCGCCTTCGTCCGCTCCTTCCTCAGCACCCTCGCCATCTTCCTCGCCCTCGGCACCTTCGACCTCATCTTCCGGGAGGTCGTCGCCGGCGCCACGGCCAGTAACAGTTACCAGGGTGAGGTTGGTAGTCGAGAGAGGCTGCAAGCCAGCCGGAAGCTCGATGTCGAAGAGAGCGATCTTGTCCCCAACCTCCAGCGGCGTCACGTCGACCGTGATGGCCTCAGGAATGGCCTCGGGCTGGCAACTCACCACCAGTTCGCGGACCGGCTGGCTAAGCTTCCCTCCGGTCTCGGCGCCCACGGCTCTGCCCTCCGCGCGCACGGGGATCCGGACGACTACGCTCTGCCCCTTGGCTACACGCAGAAAATCTACGTGAAGCAGCTTGCCCGTAATCGGGTGCTTCTGGACATCCTTGAGAATGGCCAACGGCACAGAATCGCCGCCGTCGACCTCGATGATCACGGGCTGATTCCAGCCGAGCTTTCCCCGATGCAGGAGCTCAATCTCCTTTGGATCGAGGCTCAGGGTTTGTCCGCCTGCCCCGCCGCCGTAGGCAACGGCCGGAATCTGACCGGTCCGGCGCAGTTTGCGCGCTCCGCCCTTTCCGTCCTGCTCCCGTGGGGTGGCGTGGATAGTCTGTAGTTCCATAGGTACCTCCTAGCGGCCTCGTGGCCGCCTTGTCCTTTGCTCTTAGTTCTCGTCCGCTTCGAAGAGGCTCGAAACCGAGTCTCCCGTATGGATGCGGCGGATCGCCTCACCCAGCAGACGTCCAAGGGACACCACGCGAATCTTCGAACTCGCTCGTGCGTCCTCCCGCAGCGGGATCGTGTCCGACACGAGGACCCACTTCAGGCTGGATTGGTTGAGGCGTTCCACCGCCGGCGCGCTGAGTACAGGGTGGGTCGCCACGGCTACGACCTCGGTCGCCCCGGCTTCCTTGATGGCTGAGGCTGCCTTGGTCAAGGTGCCCGCCGTGTCGATCATGTCGTCGACGAGCACCGCGATCTTGCCCTCGACATCACCCACGACGCGCATGTCGGCGATCTCGTTGGCGCGTACCCGCCGCTTGTCGATCACAGCCAGCGGAGTATTGAGGATCTTGGCGTAGGCCCGGGCTCGCTCCACACCGCCGGCGTCCGGTGAGACGATCACAGCATCCCGACCATCGATGACCTGTGCCACCTCACCAATCAGCGTCGGTGTGGCGTATAGGTGGTCGACGGGGATGTCGAAGAAGCCCTGAATCTGGCCCGCGTGCAGATCGACGGTGAGAACGCGGTCAGCCCCCGCAACCTGCATCAAATCGGCCACCAGCTTGGCGGTAATCGGGGTTCGGGGAGAGACCTTGCGGTCCTGCCGTGCGTAGCCAAAGTAGGGCGCGACGATCGTCACCCGCTCGGCAGAAGCCCGCTTGACCGCGTCCATGATCACGAGCAGCTCCATGAGCGCCTCGTTTACCGGCGGGCAAGTGGACTGGATGATGAAGACATCACGGCCGCGGACGTTGTCGCGGATCTCGGCGAAGACCTCGCCATCGGCAAAGCGGCGGATCGTGATGAGGCCCAGCTCACAACCCAGGCTCTCAGCGAGCCGGGACGCGAACTCAGGGCAGGACGTGCCTGCCAGCAACTTCAATGGACCGTATTGCATCGTCTCTCCGACGCCGGACGCGACTCCGATGTCGCGGGCCCGCGGCCTTCTACATGGCCGCCGCACCAGCGTCAAGCGATGGATGCACAGAACCGGGACTGGAATCGGGGCGTTGGTGGTTGGGGCGGCAGGATTCGAACCTGCGAATGCCGGTGCCAAAGACCGGTGACTTACCACTTGTCGACGCCCCAACAGAGACCGCTCGACGGCGTGCTGCGCGACGCTAGCACCGTCCCCCACCCCGCATCAAGCGGACGGGCCCTAGGCTGCCACAGAGGACGGACTTCGCTTGCGGACCGGCAGCTCTCAGCCCACCGAGGAAAGGCGGTGCGCCTCTCCCTTCCGGAGGTGCTGAACCGCGTCCCTCAGCCCGTCAACGCTCAGCGGAAACATCGGAATCAGCCGGCCAATGGTCGAGATGGTCTCGTGATTCCAGTAGCGCGCGGGTTCGGGATTGAGCCACACCACAGACTCGAAGCGCTGCTGGAATCGACGGAGCCAATCCAAACCACTCCGCCGGTTGTGATCCCACAGACCGAGTGCACCACCCGCTGCAACCAGCTCCCAGGGTGCCATGCAGGCGTCGCCGACAAACACAATCTTCGCGTCCGCGGGATGCTTGTGGAACAGCTCTTCGGTGGGGCCGGCGGCGAGCCGCTCAATGCTCGTGTAGATGCGGCTGTAGACGACATTGTGGAAGAAGTAGTGATCGAAGCTTCGCCAATGCCCCATCTCGCTCGCTGCCGTAAACAAGCGGTCCACCAGTCGTGCGTAGGGAGTCATCGAACCGCCCGCGTCCATCAGCAGCACCAGGCGCACTGTATTTCGACGGTCCTTTCCAAAGACCAGCTCGATCTCGCCGCCCTGGCGGCAGGTTGTCTCAATGGTCTCGTCCAAGTCGAGAACCTCGGGACCCTCCTTGCCCAAATGCCGCAGGGCCCGCAGGGCCTGCTTGAACTGCCGCACATCCAGGGTCGCATCCGAGCGGAAGTCCTGGTAGCGGCGCTCTCCCGCCACCTGGACCGCACTTCGCCGACCGCCCGAGCCGCCGACCCGAATGCCCTGAGGATGGAACCCGCTGTGCCCGAACGGACTCGTCCCGCCGGTGCCGATCCACTTGCTTCCGCCGTCGTGGCGTTCGGTCTGTTCCTTCAGAAGCTCTTCGAAGCGTCGCTGAAGCTCCTCCAGGCTCATTCCCGTCATCTTTTCAAAGGCGCCTGGCCCCAGCGCTCCCATGTCGACGGGATTCTGCAGCCACTGCAAGAGCGCCTCTTTTAGGTCCGGCGCCTCCACCCCTTCAAAGACCTCCAAGAAGGCCAGGTCGTAGGCATCAAAGTGCCCCTCGCTGTGCACGAGGATGGAGCGCCCCAAGCCATAGAGGCTCTCCATATCGTCAATCAGCCCCTTCTTCAGAGCCTGATGAAAGGCGAGCCACTCCTGGGTGCCGACCGGCACCTCTTGACGCCGCAGGGCAAAGAGGAAGTCGACAAACACGGGGGCCTATGCGGTCGCGAAACGCCGATGGGCCAGCTCTTGATCGGATTCCTGCTTCAAGAGGGCACCCAAGAAGGGCACTGACCGAGCCACAGTCTGGGGATCCACGCCCCCTCGAATCAGAACAAAGAGCCAGTCGATGAGCTCCGAGGTGCTGGGCTTCTTGCGCAAGCCGGGCAGCCCGCGCAGAGCGTAGAACTGGACGATTGCAGCCTCCAAGAGGGCTTCGTCGACATCGGGAATGTGTACCCGAACGATCTCCTCCATCAGCTCCCGGTCAGGAAAGGAGATGAAGTGGAAGATGCAGCGCCTGAGGAAGGGATCAGGAAGCTCCTTTTCGGCATTGGAGCTGATGATGACAACGGGGCGTTGCTGCGCGGCAACCTCCTCCTCCAGTTCGTCAATGGTGAACGACATCCGATCCAGTTCGTGCAGGAGAGCGTTGGGGAACTCTAAGTCCGCCTTGTCGATCTCGTCGATCAGGACAACCACGCGCTTTTCCGAGCGGAAGGCTCGACCCAGCACCCCGAGCTTGATGTAGGTGCGGATGTCAGAGACCTCTCCACCACCGAAGCGGCTGTCGTTCAGCCGCTGCACGACGTCGTAGTGGTACAGGCCATCCTGGGCCTTCGTCGTGGACTTGATGTTCCAAGCCAGCAGCTCCATCCCCAGGCTCTCAGCCACCGCTTCAGCCAAGAGAGTCTTCCCAGTGCCTGGCTCGCCTTTGACGAGCAAGGGCCGGCCCAGGGCCACCGCTGCGTTCACATCGCGTACCAAGTTGGGGTTGGCGATGTAGCTCTGGGTCCCCGAGAAGAGGTCGAACCGTGCCTGCGTCTTTTTGGCGTCCATGAGCTGACCTAGCGGGTCGGCTCGCAGTCGCCAGCACCCTGGGAGGCGGGAACTGTGGCGGTGTCGCTGTGGCGCTCGCTCTCGTTGTCCTCCCCGTCCCGAACCCACACCTCGTACTCGAAGGTGGCACCACGGGTCCACACGTCGCAAATGCTCAGGGCGAGGGTGCCCCCCGCACCGAGACTGCCCTCGAACCAGCCGGAGATGGCCGGCGGTTGGTGGATGATCAGGAAGTAGTCCGGGTTGTCGAGATCCCCGTCCTCGTCCGTCACCGAAATTTGGAACTGCAACTGGAAGGAATCGTCTCCGTACCCTTGCATCTCGCAGGTTTCGTCGCTGTCGGGAACCTCGCACACCACGACTTGGGTCACCACAGGTGGCTCCCCAACGGGACCTAGGTTTCCGGCCCCGGAGTCGTCGTCGTCGCCATCCTGCGCTGGGGTGCAGGCCACGCCGAGGGCGCAGAGGCCCAGAACGAGAAGAGCTAGGATCAGCAGGTATTGGCGGCAATTTCGTCGTGAAGTCATCCGTATTTCCCTAGGGCTCGATACCGTCCAGTGCCAGACCCGTCCGTTGGTACCCGGGGCGGGATTCGAACCCGCACTCGGGGGATTTTAAGTCCCCTGCCTCTACCCATTGGGCTACCCGGGCGGGAGGCCTCTGCCGGAAGGCGATCAAGGGCCACAACGAAACTGCGCTACGGAACAAGTGCGAGGCACAGGCCGGGGCCAGTGTGTCCGCGGCTTTCGACTCTGTCAACGATCTCCGGCCCGTTGCGTTTGACACTGATTGAGCCGCATGCCTACGATCGGGCCCGCTGCTGGACCTTCTCAGCAGTCACAAAGAGGGGCGGGGAACGGGCCCTCTGGTGAGTTGGAGCGTGGAAGGGGCCACCCTTCCACCCTCAGGAGCGCAATGGGCAAGGTCATCGGAATCGACCTGGGAACGACCAATTCGGTCGTCGCCTTTGTAGAGAGCGGAACCCCCCAGGTCATCATCAATGAGGAAGGCTCCCGACAGACTCCGTCGGTAGTGGGCTTCTCCGTGGAAGGCGAGCGCGTTGTCGGCGACATCGCCAAGCGCCAACTGGTGATGTTCCCCGAGAACACAGTGCACTCGGCAAAGCGCTTCATTGGAAGGTCGCTCGAAGACGCGAGTGGGGATGCAGCCCGGGTCGCCTACTCCATCGTCGACGCGGGAGACGGCCACGCCGGAGTCCAGCTGGGCGACAAGATCTACACTCCGCAGCAAATTTCCGCCTTCATCGTCCAGAAGCTGAAGAAGTCGGCTGAAGATTTCTTGGGGGAAGCCGTCACTGAGGCGGTCATCACCGTGCCCGCCTACTTCTCCGATTCGATGCGGCAGGCCACCCGGGACGCGGGAACCATCGCCGGCCTAAACGTGCTGCGCATCATCAACGAGCCGACCGCCGCCGCCCTCGCCTACACCTACAAGAAGAAGGCAGAAGCCACGATTGCGGTCTTCGATTTCGGCGGTGGCACCTTCGACATTTCCATCCTGCATGTCGAAGAAGACGTGGCGGAAGTACGGGCTACCGCCGGAAACAGCCACCTCGGCGGCAATGATCTCGACGATCGAATCGTGGAGTGGCTCTTCGATGAGTTCAAGAAGGCCCACGG
>CAZQTQ010000142.1:0-9576 GCA_964596025.1 uncultured Rickettsiales bacterium | reverse complement strand
GCTCCATGAAACAAGCGATGCGGAACACCAACGACGGCATCTCCATGGTGCAGACCGCTGAAGGCGGCTTGAACGAGATCGGCAACATCATGTCGCGGATGCGGGAGCTGGCCGTGGAAGCAGCCTCGGATGTTCTTCAGAGCACCGAGCGTGGCTTCCTTAGCACCGAGTTCACCGCCCTCAAGTCCGAGATGGATCGGATTGCCCTAGCGACCGAATTCAACGGCCTCAAGTTGGCAAACGGAAGCACCACCAACATTGCCGTCCAGGTCGGAATCAACAACGTGTCGGCTGAAGATCGGATTACCGTGACTTTGCAGTCGGCCGATCAGAGCGCATTTGGCTTGGACAACGACGGCATTGCCACGGCGGTCAGCGCCCAGACGGCGATCACCGCACTAGATGCCGCAATTTCCAGCCTGAGCACCGCTCGGGCTGCCTACGGTGCCTTTCAGAACCGTCTGACATCGGCGATGCACAACCTCGAGGTTAGCTACGAGAACCTCGTGTCGTCAGAGAGCGCAATTCGGGACGTCGACTTCGCGGCTGAGACCGCGGACATGACGCGCAACAACATTTTCCAGCAGGCCGGCGTGGCCGTGTTGGCGCAAGCCAACCAGACCCCGAAGATTGCCCTGCAGCTTCTCCAGTAGCCCCCGCGGAGGGGTGGGGTGGTCTGCTTCGCGGCGGCCCCCCCACCCCCACCCGCGGAGGCGGCTGAAGTAGCCACAACAAGGGTTCCTGGGCACTGAGCCTGGGCCCGCAAGGAGAGGCAAAGGGAGAGACAGAAAGACTCATCGAACGTGGGCCTGAGAGCCCCCGAATTCCGGAGGACAGATCCTCCATAACCGTGTCACTCCGTAGGGGTGGCAGCAGGAGACCCCTATGGCACTACGAATCAATTCCAATGTGGCCAGCGTCTTCTCGCAGAAGAACCTGACCCGCACATCCGAGCGCCTTCAAGGCAACTTCGAGCGCTTGAGCTCCGGTCTGCGGATCAATAAGGCTGCAGACGACGCGGCGGGCATGGCCGTATCCGAGAAGATGCGCGCCCACCTCCGCTCCATGAAACAAGCGATGCGGAACACCAACGACGGCGTCTCTATGGTGCAGACCGCAGAAGGTTCGCTCAGCGAGATCGGCAACATCTTGTCCCGCATGCGTGAGCTGGCTGTTGAGTCGGCGTCTGCGGTCCTTCAGACGACAGAACGGCAGTTCCTGAACACCGAGTTCGCTGCGCTTCTGTTGGAGGTAGACCGGATCGCAGCCGCGGCTGAGTTCAACGGCCTGAAGCTGAGCAACGGTTCTGTCGCGAGCGTCGACGTGCAAGTCGGCATCAAGAACGTAGCCCTCCAGGACCGCATCGCCGTCACGCTTCAGACGGCGAACCAGGCCGCGCTTGGCCTCACCGGTTCCACCGTGACGACCGCGGGTAGCGCCCAAGGCGTTATCTCGGCCTTGGACACGGCGATTGACAGCTTGAGTACGTCTCGAGCCGCCTACGGCGCGCTTCAGAACCGTCTGACATCGGCGATGCACAACCTCGAGGTTAGCTACGAGAACCTCGCGTCGTCGGAGAGCGCAATTCGGGACGTCGACTTCGCGGCCGAGACCGCGGACATGACGCGCAACAACATTTTCCAGCAGGCCGGTGTCGCTGTCTTGGCGCAAGCCAACCAGTCGCCGCAGATAGCCCTGCAACTCCTCCAGTAGCCCCCCGGCAGAGGGGTGGGGCAACTGGAATGGTCCCCGAAGGAGGGGACAAGAGAATAGGCATCGCCCCCTGATGGAGGCTGGTGCAAAGGGCCCTTGAGGCCAAGAGAACCGAGCAGAAGGCCAACGGAGGGTCTTCCGCAACCCCAGCCGTTCCCAAGGGAGCAGCACAACAGGAGAGACCCCCATGGCACTGCGAATCAATTCCAACATTGCGAGTGTGTTCTCACAGAAGAATCTGACTCGCACGTCCGAGCGGCTTCAAGGCAACTTCGAGCGCTTGAGTTCCGGTTTGCGGATCAACAAGGCTGCCGACGATGCAGCTGGATTGGCCGTTTCCGAGAAGATGCGCGCCCACCTCCGCTCCATGAAACAAGCGATGCGGAACACCAACGACGGCATCTCCATGGTGCAGACGGCTGAAGGCGGCTTGAACGAGATCGGCAACATCATGTCGCGGATGCGCGAGCTCGCCGTGGAAGCTGCTTCGGAGGTTCTTCAAAGCACCGAGCGCGGCTTCCTCAGCACCGAGTTCATCGCCCTCAAGTCCGAGATGGACCGGATTGCCAATGCGACCGAGTTCAACGGCCTCAAGTTGGCCAACGGCAGCACCACCACCGTGCTCGTCCAGGTCGGAATCAACAACGTCACGGGTCAGGATAGGATCGCAGTGACCTTGCAGTCAGCCGATCAGAGTGCATTTGGCCTGGACGATGAGGGTATTGTCACTGCTGCCAGCGCCCAGCTGTCGATCGCGGCTCTGGACACCGCCATCAACAGCCTGAACACCTCTCGGGCTGGCTACGGTGCACTTCAGAACCGTCTGAGCTCGGCGATGCACAACCTCGAGGTCAGCTACGAGAACCTCGTGTCGTCGGAGAGCGCAATTCGGGACGTCGACTTCGCGGCCGAGACCGCGGACATGACGCGCAACAACATTTTCCAGCAGGCCGGTGTCGCTGTCTTGGCGCAAGCCAACCAGAGCCCGCAGATTGCCCTGCAGCTTCTTCAGTAGCCCCCCGGCCGAGGGGTGGGGAAAGGCTCGTCTAGGCCGATCCCCATCCCTCACCGGTGGCCCTTCATAGCCTCGTGACCTCGACAGAAAGGAGGAGTACTTCATGACTCTTCGAATCCACCAGAACGTAGCGAGTGTGTTCGCACAGAAGCACCTGGGCCGAGCCAGTCGTCGACTCCACAAAAACTTCGAGCGAATCAGCTCGGGAGAACGTTTGAACCGTGCCGCTGACGGGGCGGCCGGCTTGGCTATTTCCGAGAAGATGCGCGCGCACGTGAAGTCCTTCCAGGTTGCCATGCGCAACACTCAGGATGGGATCAGCCTGATCAACACCGCCGAGGGAGCGATGTCCGAAGTAAGCGGCGTCCTCTCCCGCATGCGTGAGCTGGCGGTCCAGGCGGCGTCCGACGTCTTGCAGACCCAGGCACGCGACCACCTGAGCGCCGAGTTCACCGAGCTCCGCAGCGAGATCGATCGAATCGCCAACACGAACGACTTCAACGGGATCAAGCTGACCAACGGGTCGGTGACCTTCGTCGACGTCCAGATTGGGATCAACAATGTCGGGGCCGAAGACCGCATCCAGGTAAACCTCGCCGACATGAACGCAAGCGCTCTGTCGGTGGACACAAGCACGGTCACCAGCGCCTTGAGCGCGCAGACCACGATTACGTCCCTGGACGCGGCAATAGACAATCTGAACGGCCAGCGGGCCAGTCTCGGCTCGTTCCACAACCGATTGAGATCGGCGGTGCACAACCTCCAGATCTCCTACGAGAACCTTGTGGGAGCAGAGAGCGCTATTCGGGATGTCGACTTTGCGTCTGAGACCGCAGGCATGACACGCAACAACATTTTTCAGCAGGCCGGCGTCGCCATATTGACCCAGGCGAATCAGTCGCCAAGCGTCGCCATACTGCTGATCCAGTAGCCCCCGACGGCTGGGACGAGGCGGGCCCCCCTCGTGGGGTTCGCCTCGCCCCCCTAAGGGCTGCCAAGGGCGAGCATTGTGGGCCCCGCCCCCACCTCCCGGCCCGGAGGTGGGGGCGGGGTTCCGGCTTTTTGCTAAAGCCCAGGCCAATTCGTCCGATAAGGATCCTGGGAGTCTATCCCTTAGATTTCATGAGTGATCGTGTATTCGTGAGTAGTCTCTAATACGCGCATATCAGTATAATCATTGAGCATACTTGACCAATTTCTTGTGAAAACAATGGAATGTGGTCTTTTTGCGTCTAGTTGTCGACTTTGCATTACATACGCCGGGCTAGCGCAAAATAAAGTCGCGTCTTCCTATATATGAGAATCCTACGGATGGCCTCAGCGCCTTCGGGGTCCTAACTGAAGATGATGACTCGGGCGATTGACCGGCATCTTTAGAAAAATAATTTCTTTTTTTTCTAAAGTCCTACTTTCTACCTCCGATACCGTTGATTGAATCATCAGGCCTTGCTTATTCCAAGCTTGGCATAACCCAGGCCCATTCCCCGGGGCCGTCAACAACGAAGGAGGTGCGCTGATGGCTCTGCGCATCAATACCAACGTAGCCAGTGTGTTTTCTCAAAAACACCTGAGCAGGTCTCAAGAGAGACTGGCTGCAAACTTCCGAAAGCTCAGTTCGGGCCTTCGCATCACTAGGGCAGCGGATGACGCTGCTGGTCTCGCTGTATCCGAGAAGATGCGAGCTCACATCAAGTCGACCCAGGTCGCCATGCGCAACACCCAAGATGGCGTGAGCATGGTGCAGACTGCGGAAGGCTCGCTGAGTGAAATCGGCTCCATCCTCAGTCGCATGCGCGAGCTGGCGGTCGAGGCATCTTCTGGGGTCCTACAGACCACTGAACGTGCCTATCTGTCCACCGAGTTCGTGGCCTTGCAGTCGGAGATTGGCCGCATTGCGGGCGCCGCCGACTTCAACGGTCTTGCTCTGGCCGATGGCAGCGTCAGTTCGGTACTCGTTCAGGTCGGCATCAACAACGTGTCGGCTCAGGACCGGCTCTCAGTCAGCCTTCAGACGGCTACTGTGACCGCGTTTGCCGTTTCATCCGCTCAAACAGCTCTCCTGAGTGCTGGCAGTGCCCAGTCCGCGATTGCTGCTTTGGACACTGCGATCAACAGCGCGAACACCAAGCGGGCGGCCCTCGGTTCGTCTCAGAACCGTTTGTCCTCCGCTGCACGCAACCTGGAAGTCAGCTACGAGAATCTCGTCGCTTCCGAGAGTGCGGTTCGGGACGTTGACTTTGCGTCTGAGACGGCGGACATGACCCGGAACAACATCTTCCAACAGGCAGGTGTCGCCGTTTTGGCCCAGGCCAACGTCAGTCCACAGATCGCTCTGCAGCTCCTGCAGTAGAGGTAACCAAACGCTAACGGGTGTGCCTTCGGGCGCTCCCTGAACCAAATGACAGTTCCGCCCCTTCCGCAAGGGGAGGGCGGATGACCCCACACTAAGAAAAAAAGGAGGTGCGCTCATGGCTCTGCGCATCAATACCAACGTAGCCAGTGTCTTCTCTCAGAAGCACCTGAGTCGTTCCCAAGAACGACTGGCTAGCAATTTCCGGAAATTGAGTTCCGGTCTTCGTATCACCAGAGCAGCCGATGACGCGGCTGGCCTCGCTGTGTCCGAGAAGATGCGGGCTCACATCAAGTCCACCCAGGTCGCTATGCGGAATACCCAAGACGGGATCAGCATGGTTCAGACCGCTGAGGGTGGTCTGAGTGAAATCGGCAGCATCCTCAGCCGCATGCGTGAGCTCGCGGTTGAGTCTGCCTCGGCGGTCCTTCAGACCACCGAGCGTGCCTATCTGAACACCGAGTTCACCGCGCTCAGCGCGGAGATCGACCGGATTGCCAACGCGGCCAACTTCAACGGTCTGCACCTGAGCAACGGTTCGGTCGCTTCGGTCGACGTTCAGGTCGGCATCCAGAATGTTGCCGCTGAAGATCGCATTGCTGTGACTCTTCAGGACGCCAACGTCAGTGCGTTTGCTATCAATGCCAACACCGTCGACACGTCCGCCAATGCCCAAGCGTCAATCTCGGCCCTAGACACCGCGATCGACAGCCTGAGCACCAAGCGGGCGAATCTTGGTTCCTTCCAGAACCGGTTGACCTCGGCGATGCACGGCCTTGAGGCCTCGTACGAGAACCTGGTTGCGTCGGAGAGTGCGGTTCGTGATGTGGACTTTGCGTCCGAGACGGCCGACATGACCCGAAACAACATTTTCCAGCAAGCCGGTGTCGCCGTGTTGGCCCAGGCCAACATGAGCCCACAGATAGCGCTCCAGCTGCTCCAGTAAACCCCAACCGGACGTGGGAGGCGCCGAGGTGGCGCCTCCCACATCCCGGCTGGGAGGCCGGAGCAGGATTGAGAGTTAGCTAGATAACAACGGAACTAAGTTTCCAAACAGCCATGGGGGCTACGGAAATGAAAATTGTCACCAACCTGCCAATACCAGTGTCAAAAGATGCTGCCAGTGCAGGCCGGTCCGCCAAGGAGGGAACCGCAAGGTCCTCGAGAGCGGTAGCCGGAGCGGCTCCAGCAGTGGGTCCGGACGCATCGTCTCAGGTGCGACCTGTCCATTCTGCCGCAAGTGCACACGAGGTTGCAGCGGTCCACGAAGACTCGGCCGACCAATCGATTCACCAGAAGAATCTGGAGATGCTCGAAAAGAAGGCCGACGCGGCCAGCAGCGAGATCGCTCACATCGGTGGGCGGATTGAGGTTGACCGAGACGAGGGAACCGGGCGCTTTGTGATGCGTGTCCTGGACAAAAGCAGCGGCGATGTGATTCGCCAATTTCCACCTGAAACCGTTTTACGCGTTAGTGAGAGGCTAAATGAGCTGAGTGGCATGCTGATTGCAACTGAACTTTGACATGCCCACTATTGATGGAATTGCCTCTGGCATAAATACGACCGAGTTGATTGAGCAGTTGATGGCCACTGCTCGGGCTCCCATCACCCAGATGGAAGTCTCGCAGGCCACCCTCAACCTCAAGAAGTCGGCCCTTCAGACGCTAAACACGTATCTGACGACCTTGCAGACCGCGCTCAACGCGGTCGATACGACCGACGAGTTCGGTGCAGTTACCTCGAGCTCCAGCGATCCCTCCGCTATTGGGGTGACCGCTGAGAGCGGGGCTCTGCTTGGTGCTCATACGATGAGCGTCACCAACGTGGCGACGAACACGCTGTTGGAGGGCAATGACACCTTCGCCACGTCGTCGGCCTCGCTGACCACCGGGGACTCGATCGACATCACGGTCGGGTCTACCACCACCAATGTGGTCTTCAACTCGGCCAACGCGACCGAGACCCTGAGTGGGCTAGCTACCTACATCAACGACAACGTCGCGGGGGCGCAGGCCTATGTTCTGAACACTGGGATCGGAGCGAACCCCTACAAGCTGATGGTCTCGGGTACCTCGACGGGTGCCGCTAACGCCGTCAGCGTTACCGGGGACCTCGGCTTCACCCAGCGGGTTGCTGCGGCTGATGCCGTGTTCAGTATCGACAGCGTCTCGATCCAGTCGGCTAGCAACACCATCACTACGGCGATCCCGAACGTCACGTTGACCCTGAAAGACGCAACCAGTTCGCCTGCCACCCTGAGCGTGACGCGCGATGTGAGCGCGATGCAGGCCAGCGTGCAGACGGTAGTGGACTCCTACAACACGATCGTGAGTTTCATCGCCCAGCACCGGGGCCTCGGAGGCGGCGTCCTCAACGGCGACTCCACTCTTCGCTACATCGAGTCCAAGTTGCAGGCCACGCTTTCCCAGAGCTACGCACAGACCAACATCGCGGGTCTCAACTCGGTCGGACTGGGCACGGCCCAGGACGGCACACTGACCTTCGACACCGGCGACTTCATCGAGGGACTGGGGGAGAACTACGACGACGTCGCGGCGATGCTCGCCGGTGCCACAGGACTCTTTGCCGAGCTAAACACCGATGTCGGCGTCATCATCGATCCGGTAGACGGCTCGGTGCAGAATCGAATCGACAGCATCGACACTCAGGTAGCCGATCTGCAGGATCGAATCGAGGACACCGAGGCCCGACTTGAGTCCTACCAGAGCATGCTTCAGAGCCGGTTCACCCAGATGGAGGTCTTGCTCGGCAAGTACCAAGCGACCTCCGACTATCTAACGCAGCACCTGGCTGCCCTGAACGCCTCAAAGCAGAGGTAAACGCTAAAAGCACCTCTGCTAGGCTCGACCGCAGCTTTTTTTCACCGTTTTCTAAAAGCGAACCCGATGGAGCCGATGGGTATGAGCATAGACGGAACCGGGGAAAATCCAATGTCTGCAAAATCCGCAATTCAGCAGTACCAACGCGCCACTGTCGATGCTTCCGGCCCAGAGGACACCCTCCTCTTGCTGGTCAACGAGGCGGTCCGAAGTGCCGAACAATCGCGGCTTGAGCAGGACTTGGAGGTTCGCAAACGCCTTTTGGACAAGTCTCGCCGCATCGTTTCTGAGCTCAGCAGTTCGCTGAACATCGATTACGGCGGTGAGGTCGCGTTCAACTTGCTGCGCCTCTACACCTTCATCAACCGTCGGCTCATCGACGCGATGCAGGGTGAGGACGCGGGGCTGCCTGATGCGCTTCGAATCCTGCGCCATGTGCAGGGGACTTGGCAGCAGGCGGTCGAGATCGCTCGGAAGGAGCGGCAGGACCTATGAGTTCTGTGACCGAGCGCGACATTCAAGCAGTCATCCGTTGGCTGCGGAGCTACAGCACTCACCTCGAACGAGCCATTCCGGGACTCGCACACGGCGAGCCGGACGAGGACTGGGCGGCCAAGCGTCAAGAATTCGACGAACAACTTCGAGAGTTTGACGCCAACGTGCTCCACCGCCTCCGTGACTGTGACGAGGTGCAGGACGCACTGCTCCACCTGTTCGAGACCCAAGGACGCTTTCGGAAGGCGCTTGGCAAGGGCATGGCCGAAGTGAGCCATCTCCGCCGCAGCGTGAACCGTGGGCAGAAGGTCCTTCGTAGCTACTCCGAGGCCGGAGACAAGCTTCGGTCCGGCGCTCTCTACGTAGAGAAGAGCTACTAGCCAAATCTCCTTTGGTCTCTGCTATCCGCCGCGATCTCGCAGGTTGGCACGGATCTGGCTAGTCTTTGGTCACGGTGCCGGGGGAGTCCCGGTGTCCCGCCAAGGAGTTTCCATGTCCAAGCGGAGCCTAGCTGCCCAGTCCACCTCGACCTCCGGCTCGGAGCGGCGAGAAGACTTTCGCCTGATCGCTACGATGGGGGTCCGCCTCCGTCCGATTACGCCGGAGACGACCGATCTAGGTGCCTCCAACCTCGTCGAAGACTTCGAAGAACTCAGCTACGCGTCTGCGGCCTACCGCACGGAATTGAGTGCCGCCGGCCGTAAGTACCTCGACAGCCTCATGGCGACGGTTGAAACCCTGGTGGGGAAGGTCCAAAAGCCGCGGGCCGTCGCGGGCTGGAGCCCTGCCCAGGTGCTGGACGTCAACCTGAGCAACAGCGGATGTGGCTTCAATTGGGTCGAGTCCATCAGCGAAGGGGAGCAGATCGAGCTTGAGCTCGCGCCTGGCGGGGAGACCCACGTTGTTCCCTTCCACACCGAGGCTACCGTCGTGCGCTGCGTAGAGCGGGGCCCGGGCGAGTACAGCATCGGTCTCCGTTTCGACGACGTGGGCAACACCAAGGCCCAGCGCCTGCGGGCCCTTATCTACGCGATGCAACGGGCGCACTTGCGCCAGAGTTCCGGTACCGCATGACTCTCCCCCCCCCCAGCCGGGCGGCGTGCGTCGCCCTGTTGCTGGCCTTCCTGCTGGGGGGGGACGTAGCCCGGGCCGAGGACCGTC
>CAZQTQ010000141.1:0-9589 GCA_964596025.1 uncultured Rickettsiales bacterium | reverse complement strand
GACCTGGACTGGGACGACGACCTGCTGGGTCCGATGGGCGTGCCTCGCTCTGTTCTTCCCGAGATCCGTAGCTGCTCGGAGGTCTACACCCACACCCGGGGCCTCGATGTACTCCCCGACGGCATCCCCATCGCCGGCATGGCCGGCGACCAACAGGCGGCCCTGTTCGGCCAAGTTTGCTTCCGCCCCGGGGAGGCGAAGTGCACCTACGGCACCGGCTGCTTCCTGCTGATGAATACGGGCACAAGCCCCGTCACCAGCGACCGCGGCCTGCTGACCACGGTGGCCTGGAAGGTCGGCGACCAGGTGGACTATGCCCTCGAAGGCAGCGCCTTCATCGCTGGGGCGGCCGTACAGTGGCTTCGGGATGGGCTTGGCATCATCCAGTCGGCGCCGGAGATCGAGGCCCTTGCAGCGAGCGTCTCAGACTCGGGCGGGGTCACCTTCGTCCCTGCCCTGACCGGCCTTGGCGCGCCCTACTGGCGTCCCGAAGCCCGCGGCCTGATCACTGGAATCGACCGGGGCGTGACCCGGGCGCACATCGCGCGAGCCACCCTCGAAGGGGTCGCCCTGCAAAACGGGGACATCCTGTCGGCGATGGAGGCAGACGCGGGGGTGAAGCTCAGCCGCCTCAAGGTGGATGGCGGTGCTTCGGCGAACAACCTCCTCATGCAGTACCAGTGCGACATCCTAAACGTCCCTATCGTCCGCCCAACCCTGCTGGAGACAACCGCCCTAGGAGCCGGCCTTCTCGCGGGCCTTGCCACAGGCGTGTGGAAGGACAAAGCAGAGGCCGAGGACGCCTGGAAGGCCGATCGCCACTTCGAACCCAGCATGCAGGCTGAGGAACGAAGCGCGCACCTCGCTCGCTGGAACCAGGCTGTCGCAAAGGCCTAGGGGACACCTTGCTGATCCCGGGTCCCCGTGGCTGAGAATCCCCTCCTCGTCGCCGAAGGCCTTCGTCGCGTCGTCGGCGAGCGAACGCTGTTCGAGGGGCTATCGTTCCAGCTGAAGCGAGGCGAAGCCCTTGCGCTACAGGCACCATCCGGGACCGGGAAAACCGCCCTCTTGAGGCTCCTGGCCTGGCTGGATCCACTCCAGGGCGGCTCCGTCACGTTCGATGGACGGAGCCCCACCGAATGGGGCGTACCCCAGTACCGCAGGCGCGTCACCTACGTCTCGCAGAGCCCACCCCGTCTGGCCGGCACCCCCCGAGTCTCCTGGGACTTTCTTGCGAACACCCGAGAGGGAAGTGCCAGGGCCCCCACCCCGCTCGAGAGCCTCCTGCCCGAGCTCGGACTGGACCTGAGCACCCTCGACCAAAGATGGTCGTCGGTCTCGGCTGGCGAAGCCCAACGCCTCTGCCTCGCCCTCGCCCTGGCCCTCGGCCCCGAGGTCCTTCTCCTCGACGAACCGACCGCCTCCTTGGACGAAGACTCCACCGCCCTCGTCGAGGCCACACTCCAAGGTCGGTGTGCCCTGTGGGTCACCCACGACAGGGCACAGGCCGAACGTGTCGCCCCACGGGTCCTAAGCCTGGACGAACTCCAAGACACAGCAGGGGGACGGCCGTGAACCCCGGCCCCCTCCCGCTGGGCCCCCTCCAACTGGCCGTCGCCGCCTCCTTGGTCGGGGTCAACGGCCTTCTGTCCTGGCGGCTTGGCCTCGAGCTGGAACGAAAGCTCGCGATCGCGTCCCTGCGCACCGTGGTCCAGTTGCTCCTCCTCGGCCTCATACTCGAGCCGGTCTTCGCCTGGCGACGACCCGACCTCATCCTCGTCCTGGGCGCTCTGATGATCGCCCTGGCCGCTCGGGCCGCTGTCGGTCGGTCCAGCCGAGCCTATGCGGGGCTCACATCCCACACCTTTGTCGCCCTCGTCGTGGGCGCGGGCGCTACTGCCCTCTTGGGTTCGGCCGTCGTCATCGGCGTCGAACCTTGGTGGGAGCCGCGCTACCTCATTCCGTTGCTCGGCATGGTTCTGGGCAACAGCCTAACGGGCATCAGCCTCGGCATCGATCGGGCACTCAGCCAACTGGACGAGGGGCAAGATCGCGTCGAGTGGGCCCTGTCCATGGGTGCGAGCCGCTGGGAAACAGCCCGCCCAGTGGCCGCCGAGGCTCTGCGCACGGGGATGATCCCCATCATCAATGCAATGACCGTCGTCGGGCTGGTCACCATCCCCGGCATGATGACGGGCCAGATCCTAGGCGGCGTCGACCCCTCCCTCGCCGCCCGGTACCAGATCATGATCATGTTCCTCATCGCAGGTGCGACCGCCCTGGGGGCGGTCGGCGCCATCCTAGCCAGCCTGGCGAGCCTCTTCGATGCCGAGCACCGACTGCGCCTCGAGCGCTTGGTGCGCAGGCCGTCCTAGCGGACCTCTACTTGACCGGGGTCACCCAGGACGCCATGCTCCGCCGAATGCTCGACGGCCTCCACCTACTCCGATCGGCTCGTTTTGCGGACGGCATTCACCACCGTGGAGTCGGCCGATTCCTCAGCGCCACACTGGTCCTCGGCCTCAGCTTTGTCGTCGCAGTACCCGACTCGGCGGCGACGGTCGACCTCCAGACACGGATCCACCGGGTCCAAGAGGAGGCCTTCACCGCCCTGGTCAACATCCAACCCATTACCGAGACCTTCACCCGCGGCGAGCGGCGCAAGAGGTCCTCGATCGGTAGCGGCTTCCTGATCGACCACGAGGGTCACATCGTGACCAACTACCACGTGGCCGGGCAAGCCTCGCAGCTCATGGTCACCCTCAGCAACAAGGAGCGGGTCGAGGCCGAGCTTATTGGTGAGGACCCTCTGACCGACCTAGCCGTCATCAAGATTCCCCGGGAGACGGTCGCGGAGCACCGTCTCCAGCCGCTTCATTTCGGCCAATCCTCCTCCTTGGGCGTGGGCCAGTTCGTCCTCGCCCTGGGCTCGCCCTTGGCCCTAGCCCGCACCATGACCTTCGGCATCGTCTCAAATACGGAGCGATACTTGCCCAAAGGCATGTCGCTTCCGACCGGCGAGCGCACCGGCGACTTCAATACCTGGATTCAGACCGACGCCGCCATCAACCCCGGCAACTCTGGCGGGCCGCTAATCAATTTGGACGGCAGGGTCGTGGGGGTCAACGCCCGCGGAGCCCTCATGGCCGACAACATCGGCTTCGCCATTCCCGCCGACACCGCCAGCAGGGTGGCCACGGCTCTGATTAAGACCGGCCAGGTCCGTCGGTCCTATGCCGGCGTCCACTTCCAACCGCTGAAAGACTGGGAGGCGCTCTTTGGTGTGGACGAGGCCAGTGGGGTCTTGGTCTCCTCCATCGAACCCGGGGGACCGGCCGCGGCCGCAGGCCTACGGGCGGGCGACATCCTCTTGGCCTACGACGACACCGCCCTGTCGGTGCGCTTCGAAGAAGAGGTGCCGGCGCTCTATCAGCGAATCGCCGACACCGAAATCGGGGCGGAAGTGAGGCTGAGCGTTCTGCGTCGCGGTAGCCAGGAACCCTTGGAGCTGCGGCTGAAGACGGTCGAGACCGGCCGATTGAGCGGGGATCGCTTTGAGGCGGAGGGGTGGGGTTTTGCCGTCAAGGGGATCACCGACCAGATGGTCTTCGACCTGGAGTTGCACTCCGAACAGGGCGTCCTGGTCGAAGGGGTCAAGACGGGGGGAGCCGCCCACCGCGGTCGACTCCAGCGAGGCACCGTGATCGAGGCGGTCGAAGGCGAGGTCGTTGCCAATCTCGATGCCTTCAAGGCCCGCTACGAGGCCCTAAGGAAACAGGAGGGCCCGGGGATCCTCCTTCAAGTGCGGCACTACGAAAATCTCAACTACGTCCTCGTCCAGGCGGCAAGCCATGCCCCGCCGGAAGTCGAAGGGGACCAAGAATGAGGTGGTCACTCGCACACATCACTGCGGTCATCCTCTGTGCGCTCTCCACATCCGCCATCCCCTCCCCGACGTCAGCAGGTAGCCTCTCGGTCCCAAAGTTCTACGACCAGGCCTCCCCGACCATCGCGACGGTCGAGTTCGTCCAGGAGTTCGTGGCGGGCGGTCAACAGCAGCAAACACGCGGCTACACCGACGGCGTCGTTGTCTCGGCCGACGGTTACGTCCTCGTCTCCGGCCGCATCCGCTTCCCGCAGCGGGGCCGCAGCGGGGCTCTATCCCGCGGGAGCCTGCCGCGCCTGCACAGCTTCCGGCTCCACTTCGCCGACGGCAGGGTCCACCAAGCAGAGGCCGTCGGCTTCGAGAACGACCTTAACCTCGGGATCCTCCGCATCACGGACGCCGGGGGCGCTACCTTCCCGCACACCCGATTCCAAGAAGGGAAGGGAAGAGTGGGGCTCTCGCTCCGAACTCTGACCCTCTACACCGAGGACTACGACCGCACTCCCGTCTTTGGGACGGCGACCGTCAACGCTTTGCTCTCCACCCCCCAGGAGGTCTGGAGCATGAGCGGCCTCGGCCCGAACCTCCTCGGGGCGCCGCTCTGGAACACCAGGGGCTTCTGCGTCGGCATCGTGGCCCAAGTCCCCATGTCGGCCCTCGGCGGACGGCAAGTCGTTCCGGAGCTTTCGGGGGCCGTGGGTCTGCCCTTCGGCCGCTTCGAAGACTTCCTCACGCAGACACTCGAAGAACACCGAACTGGCCGCGTAGCGGTGAGAGAGGAGCTCTCCGAGCAGGACAGCGAAGCGGGCTGGCTCGGCATCGCCTTCCAGCCCTTGGACGACGACCTCGCCAAACACCTGGGAATCAGCGAGGGCGGCGGGGTCATCGTCAGTCGCGTCATTCCCGATTCGCCCGCTGAAGCGGCCGGACTTGCCGCTCTCGACGTCCTAGTGGAAGCCAACGGGGAGCGCATTGCGGTCCGCTCGTCAGCCGACAGCCCCAGGTGGATCAACTTCTTGAGGCGCTTGGGGCCCGGCGAGACCGTGGCTCTGGTTCGCGAAGGGGTGGGGAACGTTCGGGACAGCGTCGAAGTAACACTCGCTCAAGCGCCAAGAACCGAGCTACACGCCGAACGCCGCCGGAACAACGACTTTGATCTCACCGTCCGAGAGCTAACGCTCGACACCCAGCTTGCACAGCGCCTCGATAGAAGTGAGCGCGGGGTCGTCGTCGACGGGGTCACCCGGGCGGGATGGGCCGGCCTTGCGGGCCTACGCCCTGGTCCCATCATCCAGCGAATCAACGATCACACCGTCGAAGATCTAGACAGCTTCGAATCGGCGATGAAGGCTGTACGAGAGGCCCGCCCAGACAAGGTGCTCTTCCTAACCCGCCATGGGCGCACCACCCACTTCCACGTCGCTGAACCAGATTGGGAGGAGGCAACGCAGTGATTGGCCCGCTCGATCCCCTACGCATCGACAAGGGGCCCCAGGCCTTCTGCAATGCCTACACCTCGCTCGTGCGGCCGGTTCGCATCGAGCACGCAGCGGCCTATTGGGACTTTGCTCTCAGCGGCTCAGAAGAGGCGCACGACGCCATCCAGGCGGCTGAAGAGGCCATCTCGGACCTGCACTCCGATCCCGCGGCCTACGAGGCCCTCTGTCGCTGGTGCGAGGAGGGCTCAGACAACCCGCCACTGCTCCGCCAACTTCAGCTCCTCCGGCTGGAGCATCGCCAGGCCCAGATCGAGGTAGGCCTGCGCAAAGAGATCATCCGACGGTCGCTGAAGATCGAAGAGACCTACACGCTGTTCCGTCCGGAACTCGACGGGCGGCGGGTTTCCGGAAACCAATTGGACCGCATCCTGCGCGACGAGAGCGACCCCTCGCTCCGAAGAGCGGCCTGGGAGGCCACCCGCGCCATCGGCCGCAAGGTCGCCCACCGCGTCGTCGAGCTGGTCAAGCTCCGCAACGAACAGGGCCGGGCCCTGGGCTTTTCGGACTACTACGCCTTGGCCGTGGACGACGAGGAGATGGAGCCGGAGACCCTGTTCGCCCTGCTGAACGGCCTGCGCGACCAAACAGACGCGGCGTGGGTCGAGCGGAAGGGTGCCTTTGACCTCGAGTTGGCTTCGGTTCGGGGCAAGACGCCCGGGGAGCTGATGCCCTGGGACTACCCCGAACGCTTCCTCCAGAGCCTCCCTCGACAGCACTCGGGCGCCCAGACCGACGCCTACTTCACGCTGACGACCATCCCGAGGCTTTGCAAGAGCACCTTCCGCAAGCTGGGCCTCCCCATCGAGAGCCTGTGGGAGGCCTCGGACATGCTCCCGCGAGACGGGAAGTTCCCCCACGCCTTTTGCATCGGTATCGACAACCCAGGCGACGTCCGCGTGCTTTGCAACCTAGACAGCAGCACCCGCTGGATGGAGACCTCCCTTCACGAGTTTGGGCACGCGGTCTACAACGCCGGCATCGACCCGGAGCTTCCCTGGCTTCTGCGGGAGGCGGCCCACACCTTCATCACCGAGGCCGTGGCCATGTACTTCGGCCGCTTGGCCCGTAGCAAGCATTGGCTCCGCAACGAGGTCCAGGTCAAACCCGAGTTGGCCGAACGGTCGGGCGACCTCTTGGCCGAAGCCCAAATGGTCTTTGTGCGCTGGGCGCTGGTCGTCGCCAACTTCGAGCGTGCGATGTACGCCGATCCAAACCAGGATCTCAACGCTCTTTGGTGGTCCTACGTGGAACGACTGCAGGGCCTCCGGCGCCCCGAGGGCTGGAACGGCCCCGATTGGGCGTCCAAGGTCCACGTTGCCTGCTACCCCGCTTACTATCAGAACTACATTCTGGCCGAGCTTCTGGCCTCGCAGTTCTCGGTTTCGATGTCTGAGCAGGGCGTTTCTGAGGAGAAGGGCGGCTCGGATCTCGGCGTGTTCTTCAAAGACCTCTTCGCCGCTGGGCGGATGCATCGGTGGGACGCATGTGTAGAGCTGCGCACCGGGGCGCGACTTTCTCCCGAACCGTGGATCCGTCAGTTCGTAGGTAAACCCTAGGGTCCTGCCTGCACGATGGAGTCCACGGGCTGGGGGATTTGGCTGATCGGGGCAGTCCTCGCTTTCAACCTCGCCTGCCTTCCTCTGTGGTTCCTGGTCCGCCACCTCCAACGGAACCACGACCTCTACTTGCAGGAGTGCCAGCTCTTCTTGCAGCTGCTACTGGCCGATCTCGGCAAGGCGGCTGAGGCCGACAGCCAGCTGGGGGAGTCGGTCCGCGCGCTCGAGCAGCAGCTCGCAGAGGCCGAGGCCCTGGGCCCTCTGTGGGGCCGCAGGCCGCTGGCCTTGGCTCGGCTCAGCGTTGCTCAGTTGCAGCACTTGCGGCCCGAAGCCGCCGAACGCGTGTGGGCCCAGATGACCCCAGAGTCCCGCTAGCTAGAGCAAGGCGAGCAGCAGACCCGGCTCCTCGAGTAGTTGCTTCAAGCGGGCCACAAAGCGCGCTCCGTTGGCTCCATCCACCACGCGGTGGTCAAAGCTCGGACTCAGGTACGTCATGTGCCGCACTACGACCTGGCCGTCTCGTACCACGGGACGCTCGAGGATTCGGTTCACGCCGAGAATCGCCACCTCGGGGTAGTTGATGATCGGCGTGGCGAAGAGTCCACCGATGTTCCAGATCGACGTAATCGTGAACGTCGAATCGTTGAGATCTTCGCGGGTAGCCTTGCCCTCGCGCACCCGGCCAACGACCTCGCGGATCTCCTGGCCGATCTCTACGATGCTCTTGCCCGGAATGTCGCGGATCACCGAGACGAAGAGCCCCTGGGGCGTGTCGGTCGCGAGGCCACAGTTGAAGTACTTCTTGTAGACGACCTCATCGGTGGTGTTGTCGTAGAGGGCGTTGACCTCGGGGTGATCCTGAAATGCAAGCCAGAGCGCCTTCATGATGAAGGGAAGGTAGGACACCTTCTCGCCTCCGCCGGCCAGCAAGCTGGCATTGGTCTTCTTGCGCAGGGCGACCAGTTCGGTCATGTCCACCTCGTCCACGTAGGAGAAGTGGGGGATGGTCAGCGAGGAACGGACCATCGCTTCGGAGATCTTGCGGCGCAGTCCCCGGACCGCCACCCGCTCCTCGGGTCCGGAGCCAGGCGGGACGGGGCTGTGAGAGATGCCAAGGCCGCCCGCACCACGACGGCCAGCATCCGGGCCCCCAGTTGCACCCCTGCGACCTTCCGAGTGGGCGACAAGATCGGACTTGGTGACCCGGCCTTGGGGCCCGGTCCCAACGAGGGCCGTCAGATCTACGCCAAGCTCGCGGGCCAGCCTCCTGGTGGCCGGGGTTGCCAGGACCTTTCCCCCATCGGCACGAGCCACGGGGAGAGCCCAGGTTGTGGCGGCGCCTCCGTTGTTCCCATTGAGCTTGAGCGCAGGCACCGACGAAGCCACCGGAGCCGAAGCCGCTGGGGGCGGGTTCGGCGGGGCGGTCGACGGCACCGCTGCGGCCAGCCCCGCACCCCTTGAGTTCGAGGCCGCAGCGGCAGCGCGCTCCACCATGGCCGGAGTGGGGTCAGCGGTCGGGATCTCGGCCTTCTTCAGCTTGACCGTGTCCTCGCCTCCCTCCTGAATCACCACGATGACGGCACCCACCTCCACCACGTCGCCTTCCCCTCCGGTCGTCGAGACGACGGTTCCAGCAACAGGACTGGGGATCTCGACCGTCGCCTTGTCGGTCATCACCTCGACAAGAGGTTGGTCTTCGGCAACGACATCGCCAACCTGAACCTTCCAGCCCACGATCTCGCCTTCAACGACGCCTTCACCAATGTCGGGAAGCTTGAATTCAAATGCCATGGCGCATGCTCCGGCCTAGAAGTCCACCACCGTCTCGCAGGCCTGGAAGATCTTCAGGGCGTCGGGAAGGTATTGCTGTTCGAGGGTGTAAGGGAAGGGGGTGTCATAGCCCGTGACCCGGAGGATGGGCGCCTCCAGGCTGAGGAGCGCCTTTTCTGCGACGAGCGCGGCCAACTCTGCGCCGTAGCCACAGGTGCGGGGCGCTTCGTGAACGATAACGACCCGGCCGGTCTTGCCGACAGAGGCGAGGATTGTCTCCTCATCCAGGGGGACCAGGGTCCTCACGTCGATCAACTCGGCTGAGAGGTCGTTCTCGGCCAGGAGTTCCGCGGCCTTTCGGGCTTCGTGGAGGACAGCACCGTAAGTCAGGATAGTGACGTGTTCTCCCGCTCGGTCCACATGAGCCTTCCCCAACGGCAAGGTGTAGGGCTCTTCTGGCACATCGGCCCGCGAGGCCCGATAGACCCGCTTGGGCTCGAGCACAATGACCGGGTCGGGATCCGCAATCGCGCTGAGCAGTAAGCCATAGGCGGTATAGGGATCGCTGGGAACCACGACCTTGAGGCCCGGCGTGTGGGCGAAATAGGCCTCCGGCGATTGGCTGTGGTAGTGCCCGCCCCGGATCCCTCCGCCAAAAGGTGTGCGGATTGTGATGGGACAGGTGTACTGCCCGCCGCTCCGGTAACGGAACTTCGCCATCTCGTTCACGATCTGGTCAAAGGCGGGATAGATGAAGTCGGAGAACTGAATCTCCGGCACCGGCTTGAGCCCATAGAGCGCCATGCCGATGGCCATACCGATGATCCCCGCCTCGCTCAGCGGGGTGTCGAAGACGCGGTCCTCACCGAACTTGGCCT
>CAZQTQ010000140.1:880-9648 GCA_964596025.1 uncultured Rickettsiales bacterium | reverse complement strand
TTTGACCCA
Organism: uncultured Rickettsiales bacterium; assembly: GCA_964596025.1. Taxonomy (GTDB): domain Bacteria; phylum Myxococcota_A; class UBA796; order UBA9615; family UBA9615; genus CAZQTQ01. The sequence goes on along the minus strand of CAZQTQ010000140.1, from coordinate 9,639 downwards.
GGGCGAGCTTCAGCAGCGGGACGAGGCGCTTGCTGCGGCGCAGAATGAGCTGGACCAGCGGGGCACGGCCTTGAAGTCGTCCCAAGGGGAGCTGCAGGAGCGGGTGGATGGGCTTGCTTCGGCCCAAGCCGAGCTGCAGGAGCGGGAGGGAGTCCTTGCCGTAGCCCAAGGTGAGCTGAACCAGAGGGACGAAGCGCTTGCGGTGGCCCAAGGTGAGCTGCACCAGCAGAGCGAAGCCCTTGCTTTGGCTCAGGAGGAGCTGCATCAAAAGGGCGCAGCGCTTGCTTCGGCTCATGCTGAGCTTCAGCAGCGGGGGGAGGCGCTTGCTTCCGCCCAGGGCGCGCTTCAGCAGCGGGACGAAGCGCTTGCTTCCACCCAGGGCGCGCTTGAGCAGCGGGACGAAGCGCTTGCTTCTGCCCAGGGCGCGCTTGAGCAGCGGGACGAAGCGCTTGCTTCGGCCCAGGGGGAGCTTCAGCAGCGGGACGAAGCGCTTGCTTCGGCCCGGGACGAGCTGAGTCAGAGAGACAAGGCGCTCGCCGCTGCCCGAGCCGAACTCGATTCCCGTGACCGGCAACTCGATGAGAGTCGGGCTGCTGTGGCATCCGGATCCCAGCGTCTCGCCGCGGTGGAAGCGGACTTGGGCCAGCGAGAGGAGACCCTCGGTGAGGCCCGTGGTGAGCTTCTGGAGCGCGACGAGGCACTGGCCGCGGCCCGGGCTGCGCTGGCGGATCGCGAGGAAGCCCTGGCCGAGGCCCAGACGGCCCTCTCGACGCGAGAAGCAGCCCTGGGGGCCGCCCAAGGTGCTCTAGCCGATCGCGAAGACACGCTTGCGGTGGCGCAGAGCACCCTAAAGAGCCGGGAAGGCGATCTTGACTCTGCACAGGAGCGCTTGAAGGTCGGAGACGACGCCCTCGAGGCGGCGCGGGCCCAGCTTGTCCAGCGGGAACAGGCCTTGGCTCAGGCCCAGGAGGAACTTGGCCTGCAGACGAGTTCTATGACCTCCTTGCAGGGCGAACTCGCCGGGAAGGCGGAGGCTTTCGACTCCCTCCGGGGCAAGCTCGAAGGTCGGGACGAGGCGCTGGCGGAGCTTCGGCAGCGACTGGAGGCTCGCGAGGCTGCTCTTACCGAGGTCCAGGCCGCACTCGGCGAGCGCGAACAGGCTCTGGAGAAGAGCCAAGAGGACTTCGTGGCCCGCGAGGAGGCCCTGTCTGCTGCCCAGGCCCAGTTGGAAGACCGAACCGAGGCCTTGAGCGCGTCTCGGACTGAACTGGCGGCCCGCGACGAAGCTTTTGCTGCCGCCCAAGACAGCCTGAAGGCCCGGGACGAGGCGCTGGCCGAGGCCCAGCGTGAGGTCGAGGCTAGGGCTGCGGCTCTTGGCGAGCTGCAAGGTGCACTGAAGAGCCGCGACGGAGCCTTCGAAGAGGCGCAGACCGAGATGCAGAGCCACCTCGCAGCCTTGGCGCGGGTCGAAGAGGAACTCACGGCTCGAAACGAGGCTCTGGCCGCCCTGCGAGAGGAGCTGGCACAGCGTGACGAGGGTCTGCGTGGACTCCAGGGGCAGGTGGAAAGCCGAGACGAACGGCTGGCAGCGTTGGAGGGCCAGTTGACCGAGCGGGACGAGGCCTTGGGCTCCCTGAACGCGGAGTTGACGGCTCGCACCGCGGCCGTCGAGGACTACGAGCAGCGCCTAGGGGAGCGGGAGAGCAGCCTGGCTCAGCTGACCGAGACCAGCACCGAGAGTCAGGCCTCGCTGGAGCAGTTCCGGCGGGATCTCGCCGAGCGGGAAGAGACCCTCGCCACGTTGAACGAGGAGCTGGGCCAACGAGACGGTGCACTGCAGGAGGCCCAGGAGGCGCTGCAGGAACGGATCGAGGCTACCGAAGGACTTCAGGAGCGGATCGCACGCCAGGAGGAGGCCCTAGAGTCTGCTCGGGGCGACGTAGCGGAGCGCGACGAGGTGCTGGCCTCGATTCGTAGTGAGCTGGGCCGTCGTGACGACGAACTCGACTCCGTTCGAACCGAGCTCGGGCAGCGGGACGAAGCGGTGGCCCGGGCCGAGGAGGACAGCGAACGCCGACTTGCTTCGGCCGCTGAGCAAGCCGAGGACAGTGAACGCCGACTGGGAGAGGCTGCCGAGCAAGCCGAGGACAGCCAGCGCCGACTGGGAGAGGCGGAGCAGGCCCTGGCGGACCGGACGACCCAGGCCCGCAGCCTTCAGGAGGACGTCGCCCGGCAAGTGCAGCAGTTGGCTGCGACCCAGATCGCGCTCGAACAGCAGCGGGCCGAGGCCTCCGAACAGGCGGTCGAGGTGGAGCGCCAAGCGTCGGAGAAGAAACGTCTGGCGCTTGCGTTGGAGGCCGAGGAGCGGCGGCGGGAGGGGCTGGAACAAGCGATCGGCGAGCAGGCAGAGCGCCACGAAACCCTCGCCGAGGAGGCTCAGACTCAAGCCCAGGCCCGTCTGGAGTTGGAAGCCCAGCTTGCGACGGTGACTGCAGATCAGCAGGTGCTCCGGATGCAGGTCCAGGACCGGGAGGCCGAGCGGGACGCTCTTCAGGTCCAGCTCGAAGCCCAGCGGGGCGCCCGAGATGAGTTGGCGGAGTCTGTCGCGCAGCACAAGGGCGAAGAGGACAGCCTACGGACCGTTGTTGAAGGCCTCGAGGAGAAGCGGGTCGAGCTGGAGGCCCAGATCCAGGCTCAGACGGAAGCGCAAGAGAAGCTCGCAACGGATCTTGCGGCCCGCATCGAGCAGGCCGAGGCCGAGCGTGTTCGTCTCGCTGCGGAGCTGCAAGACAAGGAAGCGGCCCAGGGAGAGCTCGAAGAAGCGCTGACTCGGGAGAAGGTTGCTCGCCGCTTCGCCCAAGATCTTCTCGACGAGACCAGCGAGGAGGCCGAAGAGCTGGAGGAGGCGCACGAGGAACTGGAAGGGACCCTCGAAGAGCTCAAAGGGACGCATGCCGACCTGGAACTGAGCCACCAGCGCCTCGAACTCGACAACCGTCAGCTCACCGAGAATACACAGCGGATCACCGAGGAACTGCAGACCTTGACTGGCCGGCTGGAGACGACGAACGACCAGCTGCAGAGTGTGACCGGGCAGTTTGAGACGTTGTCGGACGAGGCCGGCGAGGCCTCGGTGCGGGCCGATGGGCTGCACGTAGAGCTGCAGGAGGCTGAGGGGCGGGCTGAGCAGCTGGGCCAAAAGGTCAGTTCTGCGGAAGAGGAGCTGAGCAGCGTGCGCCTCGAGCGCGACGCGCTGCGTGAGGAGCAGGCTGAACTCGAGGAGAAGACAGAAGAGCTGGAGGGGGTGCGTGGGACCCTTGAAGAAGAGCGAAGTGCCCTGAGGGCCGAGCTCGACGAACTCAAGGAGGCCCGGGAGCTTCTTGCCGCCGAGAAGACCTCGGTCGAAGAGGCCTGACGGGTCGCATCGAGGTTCTGTCTAGCGAGCGGGATGTGCTGGAAGCGAACGCCGCTCAGTCGGGCGAGGAAAAGGGGGCTCTGATCAGCGAAAAGGAGGCCCTGGTCAGCGAGAAGGACGCCCTCCGTTCGGAGCGAGATGCCCTCACCGTCGAGAAAAACAGCCTGGCTTCGCAGCGGGATGCCCTGGCGACGGAGCGCGACTCTGTCGCCGCCGCGTGCGACGCGGCCTCTTCCGAGCGGGATGCGCTGGCCGAGCGGCGCGATGCGCTGGATGCCGAGGTCTTGACCCTTCGCAAGGAGGTCGACGAAGCATCCGCCGCCAAGAAGGAGGCAGAGATGCGGAAATCTGAGAATGCCTTCCTTCGCGACGAGGTCGAGGAACTGGAAGAACGGGTTGAGGAACTGGAGGACGAGCTGGAAAGCAAGCTCAAGGAGGCGCCGAAATGACACCGCGAGTTGCCCGACCTCTGCCTTTGCGAATCTCCGTGGCTCTCGCTGCCGTCGCTCTGTTGGTGCTGGCGACGGGCTGTCCGGAGGCAAGGCCCCCCGTCGACCAGACCCAGGCCCTGCCCATCGCCAAGACCGCGTTTGCCGGCGAGTGGTACTTCCAGCGCACCGTTATCGACGTCCCTTGGGAGACTGAGTTCACGTTCATTGGCGACCAGGGCGAGCTCGAGCGCATCCGCTGGCGGATCGAGGAGGGCCTGCTCGTCGCCGTGCGCAGCTACGAGCGCTTTGAGGGCTCGGACCCCGATCGCAACGAGAGCGGCGACTACGAAGGGCAGCCGGTGGCCGCTTGGCCCATCGAGAGCCACTTCGACATCCGCCGGGAGTACAACAGCACCACCGGTGAGGAGACCAACGTCATCGTCGAGAACGACAGCGACCGGCCTTGGTACGAGCGCGAGTACATTCGAGTTGACTGGTCGCAGAACGTCATCACCAACTGGAACTTCTACGCGCCCAATGTCGTGGAACTCTCGCCGCTGAGCTATGCGATCACCGATCCCAGCGATCCGAGAGCTCCGGTGGTGGCCGAGAGCTATCTGGAGGTGACGAGCGCGTTCTTCGCGCAGCCGATCACTGCGGTTGACCCCGACTGGCCTGAAGACGGCCCCATGCCGCTGTGCTGGTACTTCTATCACTTCGACGACTGCACCGCGGCTGAGGTCGTGGTGAGGAACTCCTTCTTGCGCGTCGGTGACCGGGACTATGAGCCCGGTGCCTGGACCGGCATCGACATGGAGCTCTTTGGCTACTTTGACGTGCAGCGGCCCATCTACGACGAGCAATACGGACCGACCAACACGGGCCGCCTTCGCTACCTGAGCCGCTGGAATCTCTGGACCAACAGCCACGACGGCCGCAGTTGCACCGCGGACACGGAGTGCTCAGACGTCGTGGGTTCGCTCTGCGACCGCGCCACTGGCCAGTGCACGACCCCCTACCGCGACCGCGGCCTCCGGGACATCGTCTACTACGCCTCGCCAAACCTCGATGAGCGCTTCCATGCCGTGGCTGATGAGGTGGTTGATCAGTGGAATGAGGCATTTCGGGACACCGTCAACACCCTGCGGCGCTACGAGTGCATGGATGCGGGCGGGAGCGAGAGCGACTGCGCCGAGGAGGACGCCCCCGACCTCGAAGCGATCACCTTTTGTCCGAACAACCCGGTGCAGTCCGGTGACCCCGCGGTCTGTGGGGCGGTAGGCCTTGCTCCCCGCATCGGTGATCTTCGCTACAGCTTCCTCTACAACGTGGTGCAGCCCGGACTGGGCAACCCCTTTGGGTTTGGCCCGGCTCAGGTGGACCCGCTGACCGGCGAGATCATCTCTGCCTCGGCCTTCCTCTACGAAGCGGAGGTCCGTAGCTACGCCGCCTGGGCGCGTGACGTTGTCCAGCTCATCAACGGCGAGATCTCCGAATCGGACTTTATCGACGGCGAGAATGTGGCCGACTGGATTGAGGCCCGCAACACCCGGGTCTCGGGCGCCGCCGCCATCACAGAGGAGGAAGCCCACCGGCGGGCTGCTCAGGTCAAGCTCCGGCACAAGGCAGCCCTTCCTCACCTGGGCACCCCCGATCGGAGTCCGGCCGGCAAGATGGAGGCCCTGCAAGCGGCCCGCCAGGTACTTCGGGACGCTCCTCCACTGTCCGCGGCTTACGGGGGCGCGCGCTCCCGCCTGGAGTCCCTGATTGACAGCCCGGTCGAGACGCTGCTGCTCCACGATGAGACCTTGATCGGAGCCGCCCAACACCCCGGAAGCTCGCTGACGCCGTCGGTTGTCGAGGCAGCCTCGCCGCTGCGCAGGGTGGCCAGGCAGAAGATGCGGAGAGCTAACCGCGCCCGGATGGAGCGCAACGCCGAGCGGTGTGCCTACTTCCGCGAGTTCGTCGACCCCTCGGTAGAGGGCTACGCTCATGAGTTCGCTGGCGTTGACCCCGAAGAGATCCGCTGGGACCTCATTCTCGGCCTCTACCGAGGCACGATGGCCCACGAACTGGGCCACACCTTGGGCCTGCGCCACAACCTCGAGGGCAGCGCCGATCCCCTGAACTATGGGGCCGAGTACTGGGCCCTACGGGACGACGGGAGCATGGGCCCCCGCACCACAGATCCTGAGACAACGGACGAGATCGAAGGCCGAATTCGCGAGCACCAGTACAGCTCGGTCATGGACTACCTGAGCCGCTTCAACAGCGACCACCTTGGGGCCCGTCGCTACGACAAGGCGGCCATCAAGTACGGCTACGGCCGCGTCATGGAGGTCTTTGCTGATCCCCAAGTCGACGGCGACATCGCCAACATTCACTACCTCTACCAGATCCTCGGTTGGCCGGGCCCCATCCTCTATGGCGAGAATGACGAACTCGTCAGCCTCCACTACACCGAATTCGACCTCTACTACGGCGACCTAGAGAACCGACGCGATGTGCCGCAGCGCCACCTCTCCGACTTCTACGGAAACGCCGAGTGGTTCGAGTCGCCCCACAGCTACATGGCCGACGCTGAGGGGTATCCCGTGGTCCCCTACAAGTTCTGCTCCGATGAGTTTGCAGGCTCCGGTCTGACCTGCCTCTACTTCGACGAAGGTGCCGACCTCTACGAGATCCCGGTCGACCTGGGTCAGCAATACGAAAGCTACTACCTGTTCAATAACTTCGGCCGGGACCGGATGTACTTCAACGCCGACGGCTACGCCTGGCGCATCTGGGACCGCTACTTCGATCCCATGGTCAGCCTCAACCAGTGGTGGGTGCTCTTTGCCTCGGACCTCTACGCCACCGAGGAGGAAGACGACGACGTCGACGGCTTCCTGCAGCGGTACGACGGCTTTGGCCCCTTCACTCTCGGTGTGCGCGAGACCTTCAACACCTTTGCGCGCAGCCTGGCCCGACCCGAGCCCGGTGGCTACGGAAAGCAGACCGACGGCGTCGGAGTCGAGACCTGGCAGCCGCAGTGGGACGGCGAGGCCTTGGTGCTGGGAATCGCCGACGGCCGTTATCTGAGTACGGACTGGGACTACGACGAGGGCTACTTCTGGGACGAGGCCATCCACCACGTCGGGTATTTCACCGACAAGACCCTGGCGATGGAGGCGCTCTTTGACCCCACGACCTACTTCATGGGCCAAGACACAGCCGCCGATCTGCGCGGCTACCGCGTCAACTACGGCTCGAACTTCTTCGAGCCCCTCATGGAGCTGGTCGGCGACCTCATGGTCGGCGAAGCGGCTGGATTTGCGCCCTACGAACAGGACGGTCAGGTCCTCTTCCCGGACTACGCGGACTATCCGTTCACCCTGCCGGCGGACGCGGTCTCTATTCACCCCAACGCCGACTTCACGATCCAGCTCCACGCCATGGTCATGGGCCTCAGCTTGCTGCCCGACACCTTTGACTCCCGGATCATTGACTCGACCCGCATCTGGATCGTGGGCGACAACGCCCCGGCCACCTCCCTGCCCACCGTGAGTCACACCGATCCCGGCAGCGGCTTGACCTGGGAGGCCATCTCCTACGACGAGACCGGGGAAGAGACGGGGATCGCCGCCCGGATGATTGTTCGGGCCAACGCCCTGGCTGCTCGTCTCGACGACACGACCTTGGACGAGGCGGCCCTGGCGGCGGCGACCGAGGATCTACGCTTGCACCGCGAGAACCTGAACCTGCTTCGTGCAATCCACATGGAGCTGGGTTCGATGGACTTCTAGGCTCGAGAGTGGGCTGTCCTGCTCCCATGTGGAAGGATGAAGCGATGAACCGTTCCAACCCGCGTCTGCTCCGCCCCTGCCCTGTACAGCTGTCTTGGCTGCTCTGTGCGGGGGTTCTCGTCGTTTTCCTCGGAAGTCTCTGGGGCTGCGGCCCCGCCTTTCGCTTCCGGCCCGCCAACACCATGCCCAAGGGCAACGTCGAGATGTTCGCGGGCTTCGGTATGGGCGGCCGCATCATTCCGACCGAAGCGAAGACGGAGGACGACGGAACCACCACCGAGGCCGGCACAATGACTCGCTTTGGCGGCGCCGAGATCACCGCGGGAATCCGCGGGGCCCCCAGCCACCGCAGTGAAGTCGGTTACCGCTTCTGGACCTACAGCCTCAGCACCTTCGGCAACGCCCTGGAGATCCGCATCGCGGCCGTCAAGAAGCCCTTTGACCTGACCTTCGAGTTCGGAGGGCTGTTTGGAATGTGCTGCGGGCTGGGCAACGATCAGAGGATCTTTGCCTTGGGCGGCGGCTTCGACGCGGGCTTCAGCGTCGGCAAGCGGTTTGGCGACGAGAAGATGCCGGCCTTCTACGTCTCTCCCCACTTCCAGATGACCTGGACCTTCCCGCCCGAGAATTACTGGCCCTACCTTCTCTACATTCCCATCGGCCTGGACATTCCGCTGGGCACCACCATCTTCGCGCTGCGACCGGAGCTCACCATCGTCGTCGAGTTCTATCCCGAGTCGCCGGCTACAGGCCGAGTCGCGGGCGGCATCGGCCTGGGCATTCAGTTGCCTTCGCCCAAGAGCCTGAAGGAAAAGAAGAAGGCGAAGAAAGCGGAGGACGAGCAGGCCAGCTTGGGCAACATTGGTCCCTGGATGTTCTAGGGGACCCGCCGGCTTCTAGCGCCGCTCTCGATCCCTCTTGATCTCCGCCAACAAGCCCGCGACGGGGCTCAGGGTGACGTCTACGTAGACCTGCGAGTAGCGGTTGGCAACGGGGTTGGTGTAGCTGCCGTCTGCCTCCATGCCTGCTGGGGTCCACAGCCCAATGGACAGGCCCACGCCGGGGTGGATCTGGTAGGCGATGTCGAAGACAAAGCAGCCTTCACAAGGGAGTCGGACGGGTGCATGG
>CAZQTQ010000140.1:0-870 GCA_964596025.1 uncultured Rickettsiales bacterium | reverse complement strand
TGTCGAAGACAAAGGCGCTGCTCAGGTTGACGGGGCTCCCACCGGCGTTCTCCGCCGGGCTGAGCGTGGTTTCTTCCCAGCGTTCGCTAGGGCTCTTCTCGGTGAGGAATCCGTAGCTCAGGTCCAGGCTGGCCGACAAGCCCAGCTTGGAGTCGAGCGCCGCCAGGGATACCTCAAAGCTGTGGGTCAGGAGGAAGGCGGTGTTGCGCTGGCCGGTGTTGGTCGTCCGTCCGAGCGCGCAGCCGGCGGTCACCGAACAGGGCAGAGGCACCTGGGTGGAGGCTGTGGTGTAGCGGAAGAAGCGGGGCGAGGCCTCGATCGAATAGGCCCAGCTCAACCCATCCAGCAGTGGGGCGGTGACGGCGAAGTCCACCGCTGGGGCTAGGGCGAGGACCTGGGTCTGGGCCTCGGAGGCCTTGCTGGTGGGAAAGTCGACGGCCGCAGCGAGCCCAGCGGCGAAGATCCCTTGGGCCTTTTCCGGTACCGGCAGCGTGAGCTCGGCTGTGAGCTGGAGGTCTTCCCAGAGGAACTCCTGGCGGTAGGTGGTGTCGGTGGTGGTCAGCTCTTGGCTGCCGGCGAGGCGGAGGGTGGTGGCCAAGTCCTCGCTGATGGCGTAGGCCGGTTCGAAGGCGATCGTGCGAACAAAGCTCCGGGTGTAGCTGGGGGAGAGGTCTTGGTGGTGGCCTACCGAATGGGCGTGCTCGATGAGGAGCGACGTGCCCTCGAGGCGTTTCAGGAACTCCATGGCGGACTTCGCAGCGAGCTGAGCCTTGGTCTCGGTTGTTTCGACCTTGGCGCCCGGGGAGGCCTCAGCGGCGAGGGCAAGCGGCGAAGTCCCCCACCCCGCCGTCCCCAGTGTGCAGAGCAGAG
>CAZQTQ010000139.1:0-9730 GCA_964596025.1 uncultured Rickettsiales bacterium | reverse complement strand
TACGGAGCGCGGCCTCTGAAGCGGGCGATCCTCCGCAATATCAAGGACCCGCTGAGCCTGCAGCTTCTCGATGGCAAGATCGGCGAAGGCGACCATGTCGACGTGGGCTCGGAGGATGGCGCTTTCGTCTTCGTCTCTCAACGCCGCCCCGAGGAGACGGAGTCCAGCGAAGCGGAGGGCCAGGCGCCGCAACTGGAGGCGCCCAAAGACTCGGTAATCGACGCAGAGATCCTCGACGCCGACCAGCCCAGCCTCTGAGCCCCTCGGCTCAGGAGAGTCCGTCCTCTCGAGGCAGGGCGCCATGGCCGACAGGACGGAAGGGCATTCCTGCCTTCCCGGGGATTGAAACAGGCCCCAATCCAGCCCATAGTGTGCAGTCAAGATGACCGGTGGAAACGACACCTTGGGGGACGCCCTCGACACAGTCGGCGAAGGAAAGACACTTTCCCTCGTCGAGTCGATGGCCCGCGACGGTTCTAGCGAAGAGCGCGTACCCACCCTAGTCGTCCAGTCCGGACCCAACCTCGGCAGCTACTACGCGTTTCCGGCCGGTCTCGACACCGTCATCGTAGGCCGGGGGCGCGACACCCAGTTCCGCCTGCGCCACGCCTCGGTGAGTCGGCACCACTCCCGCTTCTTGAGCCACTATTCGGGGCCGATTCCGGTCGTTGAGGTCGAGGATCTTGGATCAACGAACGGCACCCGCGTCGAGGGACGCAAGGTGGATCGCCCCTGCGTACTCCGCGATGGCGACATGGTCCACATCGGCGAAATTGCCATCCGCTTTCGCTTGATGGACGCCACGGACAAGGACTTTCAGGACAACATTGCCCGCCAGGTCGAGAACGCACGGCGGGACCCTCTCACCGGCCTCTTCACCCGCCGCTACCTGGACCAGAACATCCCCGGCCTCGTCCACTCCCACCGAAGAAGCGAACGCCCCATCTCGCTCCTGATGCTAGACATCGACCACTTCAAAAGGGTCAACGACACCTACGGGCACCTTGCTGGCGACGAAGTACTCTCCCAAGTCGCCGGCGTGGTACGAGAGGCGGTGCGGTCGGCCGACTCCGCTGTGCGCTTCGGTGGCGAAGAGTTCTGCATCCTCTTGCCGGGAGCCGAGCTGACGGTGGCTTTGCGGGTCGCCGAGCGCATCCGCCAAAACATCGAGGCAATCGACTTTCCTGCAATCGGCCCCGCACTGACCGTCACTGCCTCCATTGGAGCCGCAACCCTTGGTTATTGGGAGACCCCAGCCCAGTGGATGGACCGCGCCGACAAGGCTCTGTACCAAGCCAAAGAAGAGGGGCGGAATCGATGCATTGGGGCAAAGTCCCCCGAGAATGAGCCCGACGAAGACCGGAGCCTCGGCGGCGACAGTGCCGTCGTGTCTACGCGACGAATGCTGGGGGTGTCGAGTGCCGACGGCGGCATTCCGGCGGCATCCACCGAAACACACCCCAAGCAGCCGAAGCAGGGGGAAGGGGAGGACCTCTGATGCTCCCCACTGCTTCCTGTCCGCACTGCCGCACAACGGTCCTGATCTACCGCGACGTCGGCCACAGTGAGGACCCTCAGACCGCACCACTCCGCAGCTTTTGCCTCGACTGCCACAGCCCCCTGGATCGATGGGGTGAGGCCGCAGCGCTGACGCCCGTCACGCTGGGTGATGCCGAAGGCCTGGGCTACCGAGACCTGAACCGCGCTCAGCCCGTGGGTCCGGGCGGATGCTTCATGACCCGCGGCTGCGAAGGCTGCCCGAAGATCGACACGCGTCCCTGGTAGACTCCCGCCCGAAAAAAGCCCCCGTCCTACCTTCCCGCCTCCCGAGAGGACCGATCGATGGCAGGCCACAGCAAATGGGCCAACATCAAGCACCGCAAGGGCGCCCAAGACGCCAGGCGAAGCAAGCTGTTTAGCAAGGTCGTCAAGGACATCATGGTGGCGGCCCGGATGGGCGGGCCCGACCCCGACTCCAACCCCCGGCTTCGGCTTGCGATCGAGAAGGCCAAGGCGGTCAGCCTGCCCAAAGAGAACCTCGCCCGCGCCATCAAGAAGGGGGCGGGACTGCTGGATGGAGTGGAGTACGAGGAGGTGATGTACGAGGCCTACGGGCCGGGAGGCGTCGCCATCCTTGTCGAGTGCCTCACCGACAACCGCAACCGGACGAGCCCCGAAATCCGAGCCCTCTTCAGCAAGCGCGGCATCTCACTGGCGGCCTCCGGGGCCGCAGCCCACAGCTTCAGCCGCCTCGGCCAGGTCCTCGTCGACAAGGCGGCGACCGACGAAGACAGCCTGACCCTGGCCGCCCTCGAGCACGGCGCAGACGACATTCGAGAGGACACCGACGACGAGGGCAAGGAGGTCTTCCAGGTTCTGGCTGCGGTCCCCGACTTGGAGGCCGTGCGGGAAGGGCTCGAACGGGACTCCTTTGCCGTCAAGGAGTACGGTCTAACCTGGGTTCCCACCATCAGCGTGCCCATCCAAGGCGACGACGCGGACAAGCTACTGGCCCTCTTGGACTTGCTTGAGGCCAACGACGACGTCCAGAATCTCTATGCCAACTACGAGCTCAGCGACCAAGAACTGGAGCGGCTCGCAGGAGCCTAAGGTCCCAGGTGATTGAGCAGCGCGTACTGGGGGTCGACCCGGGGTCACAGATTGCCGGTTGGGGCCTCGTCCTGGTAGCGGGAAACCGCGTCACGCTGGGCGATTCCGGCGTCATTCGGACCCCCCGCTCTGCAGACTTCCCACAGCGGCTGAGGTTCCTCTACGAGCAGTTCTGCGCTGTCCTGGAGGCAGTCCAGCCCGATTCCGTCGCCATCGAAGCGATCTTCCACGCCAAGCACGCCCGTTCGGCCCTTCAGCTGGGCCACGCCCGCGGCGTCCTGCTCTTAGCCGCCTCCCAGCGCGACGTCCCGATTCACGAGTACCCACCGGCCACCGTCAAGAAAGCCGTCGCTGGCAACGGCCGGGCCGACAAGGGCCAGGTCCGCAAGATGGTCGACCTCCACCTGAGCACCGCCATCGAGGGCCCAGAAGACCAAAGTGACGCCCTGGCCGTCGCCATTTGCCACGCACACTCCGGCGATCACCTCAGCCGCCTGGCAGCGCTCAAGAAGGGCTCCGGCTCCCGGAAGAAACTCAAAGTCGCCCGCAGCGTCGGTGCCAAGTCCTCCACTGGGAGGGGCCAGTGATCGGTCGCCTGCGCGGGATTCTGCTTCATCTCGGCGCAGATCGGATTCTGGTCGAGACCGGAGCTGGAGTCGGCTACGAGGTACGGGTCGCGCCCCGGACCCTGGTCGAGCTGCCGGAGATCGGCGAAGAACTCGTGCTCCACATCCATACCCAGGTTCGGGAGGACGCAATCACCCTCTACGGCTTCCTGAACGAAGCCGACAAGTGCGTCTTCCAGCAGGTCCAGGCCGTCAAAGGCATCGGACCCAAGCTCAGCCTCGCCATCGTAGGCACCGTCGATCCGCAGACCCTCAGCAACGCCCTGCTCCGAGAGGACATTAAGGGCCTAAGGAAAATCCCGGGCCTCGGCAACAAGACGGCAGCCCGGCTGTGTCTCGAACTCAAGGACAAGCTGCCTTTGCTGGTGGCAAGTCTTGGAGCCGGCACAAGCCCAAGCGCGCTCCCTTCCGGGATCACCGCTTCAGCAGCCGAAGAGGATGCGGCGGCCGCTCTTGCCGCCTTGGGCTACAGCGGTAAGGAGATCGCCAAAGCAATGGCAGCAGCCGAACCCGAAGTCGACGACACGCTCCAGAGCCTGCTACGGCGGGCCCTCAAGACCCTGAGCCCAGCCTAGGATACGGGGAGCGGGAGAACGTCCATGGATCGGGAGCTCAGTCCAGAACTCGCCCACGATCCCGAGGAGCCAGGCGACGAGATCAGCCTGCGTCCTCAGGTGATGGACGACTACGTGGGCCAGAAGGCTGTACTCGACAACCTCAGTGTCTTCATTCAAGCCGCTCTCGGTCGAAAGGAGGCGCTGGATCACCTCCTCTTCGCAGGTCCTCCAGGCCTCGGAAAGACCACGCTCGCCCACATCATCTCCCACGAGATGGGGGTGCAGCTCAAGTCCACCTCCGGGCCGGTCATCGAGCGTGGAGGCGACCTGGCTGCCATCGTCTCCAACCTCGACGAAGGCGACGTGCTGTTCATCGACGAAATCCATCGTCTCAACCGAGCCGTCCAGGAGGTCCTCTATCCGGCGATGGAAGACTTCGAGATCGACATCGTCCTCGGCCAGGGGCCAACCGCCCGCAGCATCCGCTACAACCTGCCTCGCTTCACTCTGGTCGGGGCCACAACCCGCGAGAGCCTGCTCAGCCCGGCCTTCCGCAGCCGCTTCGGCTATGTGGCGGTCCTCGACTTCTACAGCCCACCGGAGCTGGCCAAGATCATCCAACGCTCCGCCGACCTCCTGGCGGTGCCGATTCGCGACGACGCAGCGCTCGAGCTGGCGACCCGCTCCCGAGGCACGCCCCGCATCGCCAACCGCCTCCTGCGACGGGTCCGCGACTTCGCTGAAGTCGAGGGCGACGGAACCATCCCGCACGCACTCGTTCTGGCCGCTTTGGAGCGCCTGGAGGTGGACTCTGCAGGACTGGACAAGATGGACCGGCGCATCCTCAAGACCCTGATTGAGCGATTCTCGGGGGGGCCGGTCGGGATCGAGGCGCTGGCCGCTGCGGTCGGCGAAGAGAGGGATACGCTGGAGGACGTGTACGAGCCCTACCTCGTACAGCAGGGCTACATTATCCGCAGCCGCCAGGGACGGTGCGCGGGCGGACTCTGCTACCGACACTTGGGCCTACCCACGCCCGTCGGCACGTCCGGGGCGCTCTTCTAGTGCGACTCGCGCTGGCCACCGTGATGGCGATCTCCCTCCTCGGTCTGGACGCTGCCGGCTGCTCCCAAAAGGGCCCATCCGGTCTCCCCACCATCCCCCTCGAGGTCGGAGGGCACCGTCTCAAGGTCGAAGTCGCCTCGACGGCAGCCGAGCACAGCCGTGGCCTCATGTACCGGCGGGAGCTGGAGGCAGACCACGGAATGCTCTTCATCTACGACCGACCCGACCGCCTCAGCTTCTGGATGAAGAACACCTTTGTCCCGCTCACCGTCGCCTTTCTCGACGAAGACGGGACCATTGTTCAGATGGACGACATGCACCCGCAGACCACCCAGAGTCACCGCAGCAAGACCGCGGTGCGCTACGCCTTGGAGGTCAACCAAGGCTGGTTTCGGGAGCGAGGCATCGACGTCGGAACCAAGACCCAGTTCGAGTGGAACACCAAGAGCCGGTAGGCGGCGCCAAGAGCGCGAATTGGGGCCTCCAGGGGTGTCGAATCGGAGGACGGCGACTGAGACGTTGGGTCCGGGTTCGCGGCCGCGGCCTCTTCACCGGGAAGCCATGCCAGGTCCTCCTCGGTCCCGCGCCGCCGGGCAGCGGATGGCGCTGGGCCGTGAACTCAGGCCCCTGGATCGGGCTGCTTCCCCAGCAACGCCGACCGGAAACACGCCGCAGTTGCCTGACGACAGTGGGCAGCCTCAGCCCCCCGAGCCTCGTTCAAACCCCGGAGCACGTACTCGCTGCGGCCCTCCTGCTCGACCTGGACACCCTCAGCATTCGATTCTTCGGAGGCGAAGCGCCGATCGTTGATGGCTCGGCCCAGCCCTTTCTCGACGCCATGCTGGCCGCGGGCATCGAGGGCGGCGAGGGTGCCTCACGCCTGCGGCTCGACCTTTCTTGGGAAGGCCAGCGGCTGTGCTGGACTGGTGGATTGTGGCCGGCACGGGCGCGAACCTTCATCGACCGAGACGAAGCACAGAAGGGGCGACAAGAAGGACTCTTCCCCGGGGCGATGCCAGGATGCGCCCTTGTCCGGAGTGATCGGGGCGCAAGCTTGTACGGAGGACGACCCCGCCTGCCAGCCGAGCCAGCCAGCCACAAGATGCTAGACCTCCTTGGAGATCTGGCACCGCTGCGTGCCCAGGGACCGCTCCACGGACAGCTGGAGGTTCACGAACCAGGCCACCACCGCAACGGCCTCGCCATCAGGAGAGCGCTGGCATCGGGTGCGCTGACGGTCGAACGGCGACAACACAGGGACCCTTGACAACATCCATTGGGTTGTCCAACTTCTAGGGAGGGGTAGAGTTGGAAAACGACACGCTTCGCCCCCGAGCGCCGCTGTCGGAGAGGACTGAATGGGCCCTCGCCTCCCGCTATTCATCGCAGCCGGATGCTGCCTAGCAACCCCGTTCCTTCTCCCCGGGTGCGAAGCCGCGCCGCCAGATCTCCCCGCTCCTCTCTACGAAGGCGACGAGGCGGGCGAGTGCAGCGATGGCGCCGACAACGACCAAGACGGAGACTTCGACTGCGACGACGCGGGCTGTGCAGGCAGTCCCGACTGCCTCTCGGGTGACCCACCCGGTGACGACGACGACTCCAGTGGGACCGGCGACGACGACTCAGGAGACGACGACTCGGGAGATGACGACTCCAGTGCAAACAGCGGCGACGACGACTCCTCAGAGGCCCCCGTAGCGCTGTGTGATGGCGTCTTTCAGGCCCGAAGCGTGCCTACCGGCTTCGCCGTCTACGAGTTCATCCAAGACAACAGCGACCCCGACAACTGCGACCCCTACCCTGGCTGGTGCACTCAGCCCTACCTCGACTTCATTGACCTCGCTCAAGACCATGGGGAGCCGGTCACACTCAGCGAGATCGCGGCAACCACCGAGGCTCTCGGAGACCAGAGCCAAGTCGAAGGCCCCATCGACCCAGACGAGTTCGCTGCTTCCCTCATCGAGGCTTTCAATATTTGCTTCCTTCTGGACGATCTGGACGCCAACCAGACCGAGGTTTGGCTGTACGAAGAGACCAACTATTTCGACGGGATCACTGGCTACAACATGCTCATCACCGACCCCTGGGTCGGCGACTTTCGCGCCATGCTGCTCCTGCCGCCGGAATCGGCGGGCGAAGGTCCCTTCCCCACCATCCTCGCGGTACACGGACACACCGGCGAGGCTTCGGACTTCATCTGGGGCCTAGGTGGCGATGCCTACGCCAAGGCTGGCTATGTCTTCCTCGCCGTCGACATGCGCGCCAACTTTGCGAACCAGGAAGAGCTTGCGATTGGTCTCGCCCTGTACCAGGCGGGCTTTACCCTCCAGGGCCTCCACCTCTACGAAATATTGGTCGCCCGCAAATACCTGGCTTCACGCGCAGACGTCGATCCGGAACGGATCGCGCTCATCGGGAACTCAGCCGGCTCGATGAAGGGCAATGGCCTCATCCGCATTACGAACGCCTTCTCCGCCTACATCTCCGACAACCTCTCGGGCTACATCAGCCCCTATGACGTCGAGGAGCCCGGCATGCAAGAGGACTTGGTGCCAGCCGTCTACCCCTATACAGAACTCATCAATGACTTCTCCACCTCGGAGGTGCCCGTCCTTACGCAGCCATACGGCTACCCGGACGGCACCCTCGAATCGGTTGCGTTCTTGAATGAGCTGCTGGTCGATCCCTGACTACAATTGGCGCTGTGCCGCTGATTCGATCCCATCCTGAGCCCCCCCCCTGGCTGCTCGAGCTACCGGAGCGTCTTCCTCCGTGGACAGACGAACACCCGGCAGGGCCGTGGAACCTCTGCGGCATGCTGCGCGCTTGGCAGGACCACCCTCTATCCATGGATTTCCTCGACCCCCAGTCACCGAACCACCACTGGCTGGGGCTCCAGACCGAGCTCTACGAGGAACTTCTCTGCAATCTGTGGGAGGAGTTGCCCTCCAGGGCTCGGGTCTTGGATGCAGCCTGCGGGATCGGTCGCTTCCTGCTCCCTCTGGCTCGGGCCGGCCACAAGGTCTTGGGCATGGACGCCTGCCTGCCCTCGCTCCGCGCCGCTGAACGCCACCTGTTGCAAGCAGCCGGCCCATGCGAAGACACGACGGACTGCCAAGGGCGAGTCAGCCTCATCCACTGCGACCTGGACTCAGCGGCGACCGCGCTCGAGGCTGAAGGCCCCTTCGACCTCGTCCTGGCTATGGAACTCCTGTCCTACGTCGATGACTTCGAAGGAGCGGCCCGGCGCCTAGCTACGTTACTCCGACCGGGAGGCCACTTTGTCGCCTCTGTTGAGGCCTGGCCGGGAGGCCTCATCGCCGATCCCGGGGGCCTGGACGAACAAGCGCTGGCGCAGGCCCAAGAGAGCCGCATCCTCGAGGTTCCCGGGGACCGCTGGGTACGTCTCGTCGACGCCCCAGAGTTCGCGTCTATACTGCGAAGCGTGGGCCTCACGGTCCGGTGGATTCAAGGCAGCCATTTTCTGCCCGACGGTCCTCTCGGCTCCGAATTGGACCTCGACCAGGTGGGAGATCCCGCCTACAACCGGAAGGTCGTGGCCTGGGAGGCCCGCTTGCGCGACAACCCAGGCTCCGACGCCCAACCTCGCGCCCTAGTAGCAGTGGCGCAACGATCGAGGTAGTGCCCCATGCGGGTGATGTTCATCTTCAGCCCTCGCTACTACTGGCCCTTCGTCAGTGAGGGAGACAACTACCTGGTTCCCCAGAGCCTGGTCTACCTGAGCGCAACCCTGCGCCAGGCGGGCCACGATGTCTCCGTCTACGACTGCATGCCGCTGAAGATGGGCTGGAAGAGCCTAGAAAATGCGATGCGGGACGAGGACCCCGACGTGCTGTGCGTGGGCGAGAATCACGCGCTCTATGCCCACGAGGCCATGAAGGTGGTGGAGATGGCCCGGGACGTAGTTCCACGAGCCAAGCGGGTCGTCGGCGGCGCCCACTTCACCAACCTCTACAACAAGTACATGAGCGAACACCCCATCGATTTCGTGGTGTGCGCTGAAGGCGAGTACACGCTTCGGTCTCTGGTCGAGGAACTCGAACAGACGAAACCCGATCCCAGCAAGGTCCCCGGCATCGTCTACCGAGCGGGGGAGGGCGAGGACGAAGAGTTCATCAAGACGCGTCCCAACCACCTCATTGAGGACTTGGACGCGCTGCCAATGCCTGCCTACGACCTGGTGCCCATGGAGCGCTACGGCACGAGCAAGCTCCTGTTTTCGCCAGGTGGCACCACGATTCACCACAGCCGAGGCTGCACTGCGTCGTGTTCCTTTTGCGTGTGGTGGACCCAAATGGCCCATCGCGAAGACCACGACGGCCACGTAGAGCTTCGACCACGCTGGCGCACCCGCTCAGTGGATCGGGTCATGGAGGAGATCGAGACCCTCTACTACAAGCACAACAAGCGCTGCTACGTCTGGGTGGACGAGAGCTGGAACATCGATGCCCGCTGGAACGATCAATTCGCCGAAGAGGTGATTCGTTCCGGCATGGACATCACATGGTTCGCATTCATGCGCTCGGACTGCATCATCCGAGACGAGAAGCGAGGCATCCTCGACAAGCTCGTCAAGGCAGGGCTGCGCCACCTCTGCATCGGCGTGGAGCGCGCGGAGGGCGTCTTCGGCCAGCTTTCGCCTTACCCGCGCGGCGACAAGTGGGTCTGGCAACTCAGCGGCAAGGCCGGGCGCCAGGGCCCGCCGAAGCCGGACCTCCTCGGCGCGCTCCTCGGCTGGCTCGACCGCCACGGGACCAGCCTCTTGGCCGCTGGCGAGGACCAGCGAGTGCGGGCGGAGGCGCCTGCCATCCTGGCCCCAGCGCCTGAGGTAGCCGCGGAGGCCGCGCCCCC
>CAZQTQ010000138.1:3374-9769 GCA_964596025.1 uncultured Rickettsiales bacterium | reverse complement strand
GTCGATTCTGACGGGGACGGCATTCCGGACTACCTGGACGAGGACTCCGACAACGATGGGGTGGCCGACTTCTTTGAGGGAAACGACGACCCCGACGGCGACGGCATCCCCTCCTACCTAGACACCGACGCCGACAACGATGGAATTCCGGACGGCGACGAACTCGGGCCCGATCCGAACAACCCCTCGGACGTGGACGGGGACGGCTACTACGACTTCGAGGACGCCGACTCCGACAACGACGGCCTCACCGACCGGGATGAGGAAGACTACGGCACGGACATCTTCGACCGCGACACGGACGGAGACGGCTTCACCGACGCTGCCGAGGCCGCAGCCGGCTCTGACCCCACGGATGCGGGAAGCGTGATCTCGGGCTACTACGCCGAGCTCGCACCGCGGGCGAACACGGTGATTGAGGTTCCCTTTACCCCGGAGCTGGTTCAGGCCGATGTCATGTTTGTCCTGGACACGACGTGCTCGATGATGGGCGTGCTGAACACCATGGCGAACAACTTCAGCCAGGTTGTGTCGCAGCTGCCCATCCCCGACGTTGCCTTTGGAGTGGGGGAGTTCGACGACTACGCCTACGGCGATCTGGGCTACACCTACGCGGGGGACAAGCCCTTCCACCTCCGGCAGCAGGTCACCTCGTCGACTTCCTCGGTGGCATCGATGCTGGGTAGCTTGGGTACGCGAGACGGCGGCGATCTGCCTGAGTCCGCTATCGAGGGGCTGTATCAGGCCGCTTCGGGCATGGGCTACGACCAAGACTGCGACAATGTCTACGATTCGGCTGAGGACGTGCCGCCGTTTATCGCCGACACAACCGACGCCTTCTCGGGCAGCGCGGCGGGCTCCTACCAATCAACGGTGATCGGCACCGGCAGCATCGGAGGGGCCGGCTTCCGCGCTGGCTCGCTGCCGATCCTGGTCTACACCACTGACAACTTGCTTCGGGATGCCGATCTCCCGAGCCAGTACGTCCTACCGCCGACCTGCTCGGATCCTGCGGGTACAACGATTCTGGTCAACGCCCTAGACGACATCGGTGCCAAGCTCATCGGCTGCGCCACCAACTCTACGCCTACGGCGCAGATGACCAATCTGGCCAATCTCACCAACTCGCACGCCGACCTCAACGGGGACGGCTTCTTGCAGCCGCTCGTCTTTCAGGACACGTCCGGCGCGGTGGTGAACAACGTGATCGCCGGCATCACTGCCTTGGCCGACTCGGGCCAGTTCGACGTCACCCTGGAGGTGGACGACGCGCCCTACAACTTTGTTCAGCAGATTGATCCCCTCAGTTTCATCGATACGACGGTGGGGACCACCGTGACCTTTAGTCTCTCGTTGTATCCAGGTGTACTGCAGACTCCAACGGATCAGGTCTTTGTCTTCCCCCTCCAGGTGCTGGGGGACGGCGTGACCATCCTCGCGGAGTGGGAACTCGTGTTGGTCGTCTTGGCGGGCTGAGGGCCTAGTCCTTCTTCGCGTCCTCGGAAGGCGCGGGGGTCTCGCCTGCGGCGGCGTCCTTGGCCCCACCCTCTTCGGCGGTACCTTCGGCGGCCTCGACCGGCGTGGCCTCGGTCTCTGCCTCGTCGTCGGGCGCGTCCTCGCCGGGAAGCGCCTCCATGGCGCTCTCTTCCTGCCCCTCGTAGACGATTGCGAAGACCCGCTCGTTGTACATGTAGACGAACTTGGTAACGACCTCATTCTTGTAGGCCGTCTGGGAGTCGGGCCGCAGCAGGAACTCCCGTCCCTTTCGGTCGATCTCGAACTCGTAGTTCAAGACGTTGACATAAGCGCTCTTCCGGAAGTCCTTGCGGATCTTCTTGGGCTTGTCCCAGCACATGTAGACCTCGTCCTGGTTCATGCCCTCGATGACCTTGCCCTCGATGATGTGGGGCTTGATCTCGTCCTCGATGTCCTCCCACATCTTCCAGTAGCCGAGATCGGTCAGGAACTTCTGACGCTCCTCGGTTGTTTTCATCTTGACGAGCAGTTTGATCTCCTCTTCGCTCATCCACGAATCAAAGGAGCGGGCCCAGGCCTGGTCCTCTGCCGGCCACTTCTTGATCTTGCGGAGATTAACCAGTCCGGCCTCGGCCGGAAGGCTCCAGGCGAGCAGCCAAGACAGAGTGATGAGGCTTGTGATAGCGATCTTGTTCATCCTGTGATTCCTCCAGGTCGCGGACTCAGGGGAGGACCCCCTTGGCGTCGATTTCGGGGCGGACCAGGCCCACGCTATCGGCCGGCAACCACCCTCGTTGGCCCCCGGCGAGGCGCACCTGAACCCACGCCGCAGTTTCTTCCACAATGCGGGCCTCGGCGCCGGCATGCAACCGGGCGAGGTCGACACTTCGGAGGTCCCGTCCCGAGCGGAGGGTGACCTCTTCGTCCAGCACCACGGCTACGGGGTGCTCGCTCAGCTGGTAGGACCGAGCGGCGTAGCCACTAAGGCTCAAGAGTGCGAGAAGCAATGCGCAACTCAGGGCGCCCCCGGGTTGGAGGTGGCCGCGGCCGATTCGGAGGGCATAGCCGAGGAAAAACAGGGCCCAAATCGACGCGCCGACGAGGAGCAGCTCACTGCCGCTGAGTGCGTCGTAGGGGGCGAGGATGGCCCGGGCCAGGGGCGAGCGGTCGTCGGCAAAGCCCAGGGCGTCTTTGCTTTGTTCGCGCGCCGTCTTGAGGTTGGCGAGGAGGTCCCCGTTGCGGGGGAGGAAGAGGCGAGCGCGCCGGTAGGCATGGACGGCCCGGCCAACGTCGCCGCTTCGCATCCAGGAGTTGCCCTGGTTGTAGAGCACGTGACCGTTTAGCTGGCCCGTGGATTCGAGCGCCCCAAAGCAGCGGGCTGCTTCGACGTAGTCCCCACGTTCGTAGAGGCCCGGACAATCAAGGCGCTCGGATGGTGCCGCTTCGCTGCCTTGGGCGACAGCCGCTGCGGGTGCCAGGACGAGCGCTGCGCCGAGTACCCAGGTGCAGAGGCCCCAGGCCCCTGCGTCCGCGGGACGGGCTCGCCAGTAGGTGGCGCCGCGAGCGATCACGTCCAGTTCCTTTCCGTTGCTTCGACCCACCGGTGGACGGCCTCGGCCAGTCCCTCGGCGCTGCCGCCGCCATAGCGCAGGGCCTCCAGTGCGTCGAGGATTCGGGCCGCTTCGTTGGCCGACTCTACGCCTTCCCCGGCGGCCCGCAGCAACTGAGGGGCCTCTGAGGGAGAGAGCGCCTGCCCGCTCCGGTTTAGCCGAGCTCCCAGGTAGGTACGAAGCGCCGCCTCTGCCGCTTCGATGTCTGCCCCCTTGGCTGCGGCCTTCGCGCGCTGGCGGGCCTCACGAGCCTGTTTTCTGCGCGTCTGGACCTGCCCTCGCTCCGTTCCCGCCATTCGGTCACTGCGGCTCTTGGTGGCGATTCCAGCGAAGGCGAGGACCGGAAGGAGGAGAAGTGCGAGGATCGGAGCGGATGTCGGATGAATCGTGGCCACTCCACGGGAGTGCTTTCCGAGGTGTAGGGGCAGGATGTCGCTTCCCAGGATCTCGACCTCTTCCTTCGCGGTGGCCAGAGCAGTCGAACGAGCGAGGACTGCCGGGTCGGTAACCGGCTCGCCGGTTACCTCGAGGACGAAGGGGCCCGCTCTGACTTCCGCGTAGGCTTCGGTCTGGGGGTCGAAGTAAGACAGGACGACGGCGGGAATCGTCAGGCGACCAGGGACCAGGGGGACCAGCGCCTTGCGGTAGACGGCGCGGGACCGCAGCCCGTTGGCGCTGAGGTTGGTCTTTACCTCGGGGTCTTCGTCGTAGACGCGCAGGCTGTCCACCGCGTCCAACTTCAGGTTCATGCCGCGTAGAGCGCCTTGGCCCACGACCTCCAGGCTCAGGGTCACCGTCTCCCCCGCCTCCAGTTGGACGCGGTCCAGGCTGCCTTGGAGGCGGAATTGGCCCACAGCTCCCGAGAAGTTGGCTGGCCGCTCCGTGGTGGGAAGGGGGCGAACCTGAAGCACGACCGGGTCGCTTCGCAGCTGGAGCGGACGGGTTGTTGTCAGGAGACCGAAGCCCCGTTCGACCACGCCGACCTCGAGAGCAGCTGCGGGGATGATGGTGGGGCCGGGCTCCACGCCGAAGAGCGGCACGAGCACAGTGTTGATGTCGTAACGTCGGCCGTCGATGACCTCGGGCCGTTCGACCTGCACCTGCTCGACGCCGGGCTCTTGAGTCATGGCTCCCCAGGATGGCTGTTGCCAGTTGGGAGCTCGGACTCGGACGGCAAAGCCGACCTCCAGGGCGTAGGTGACCGATTCGCCCACATAGGGGGCCTCGTCCGTCACGCGGGCAAGGGCGAAGGCATCTCCGCCCCGGCGCACTGGCTTGGAGCCCTTGGTCTTCCCGGCACTATCGGCACTGCCCCCCTCAGGGCGTGAGGGCCGCATAACGCGAAGGACCGTCGGTTCGGACTGTTGCCGTTTTCCGTCAACCTGAGCCGATGCGGGACCCAGTTGGAACTCGCCGGGCTGCAGGCCCCGCACCTGGTAAAGGAAGGTCGTACTCCGATCGACCCGGCCCTGGCTCATCGTAAAGTTGGACCGCTGGCCGACCGGCACCACCTCGAGGCCTGGTGTGGCCGGGAGGGTGGGACTCCCCGCTGCCTCTCCCCGGATCTCGACCTGAGCCTGGACCGAGCCTCCTTGGGCCATCGACCCGCGGTCGACGCGCAGAAGAACCTCGCCGGCCTCCGCCGGACGAACCGGAACGACGGCCGCCAGGAGGCCGAAGAGCAGGACGAGGGAGTTCCGCATCACCAGTCCTTCGCCGCTCCCTTGCTTCCGCGCTGGGCTTCTCGCTGGGTTCGTTCCTTGCGCCGTACCGCCTGGTCAGCTTCCAAGGCCTGGAGTAGAGCCTCCGCTTGCTCTTCGGTCAAGGCGCCCTCGATCGCTTGGTTCGGCTCCTCGGCCGATTCATCCTCTTCGGTCTGGTCCTGGACCGCACCGTCTGTGGGGGCCTCGTCTTTTGCTTCGCCGTTCCGATCGATGTCTGCCGCTGAGGCCTGGCCGCCGGTCTGGGTTTCTCCATCCTCGGGCTCTGGTTCGGGGGGTTCCTCGCCGGAGCCGTCTTCGGGCGGAGGGGGGTCTTCCTGTTGGCCCGCCTGGCCCTGCTGTTGCTCCTGCTTTTGTTGCTCTTGGGAATTCTCCCCTTCGCCCTCCTCCCCCTGCTCCTGGTTGTCGGCCGATGGGTCATTCTCCTGATCCTCGGAGTCGGGCGGGGGCTCTTGCGGCTGCTGTTCGGGAGGCTGTTGCTGGCTCTGTTCGAGAAGCTCTTCGTAGCGCCGCTGGGCCAGATCTCGGTTGGCTTCGGCGTCTTCATCCTCTGGTCGAAGCTCCAAGCACTCTTCGTACAGCGCGATGGCCTCTAGGTACTTGCCCTGCTGAAAGGCCGCGTTCCCTGCGTTGTAGAGGGCGCTTGCTGCCAGATCGGTTCGGTCGGTGGCGGCGGCCTTGCGGAAGTTCTGCTCAGCGGCGGGGTAGTCCTCAAGCCGGTAGTGAGCTTGGCCCAAGTTGTAGTCGATGCGTGGGTCCGCAGGATCGTTGACTTGTGCGGTAATCCAGTGATCCAGTGCGGCTTGGAACTCGCCGGAAGAGAAGGCGGTGTGTCCCAGCGTATTGGCGTCCTCGTTGCTCCAAAAGCCCGCCTGGGCCGAAGCGGGGAGGGCAAGGGTCGAGAGGCTCGCCAAGCCAGCAGCGAGGGCGAGGGCTGCGGCGCGAGCCTGGGGCCTGGGGCCCCTCGCCCGTCCCCGGCTCTGTGGCCGGGGCGTGCCGACCATGCCGTCGAGTAGGAGTAGCAAGAAGGCGGGCAGCAGGGCCCACTGGAATCGTTCTTCCCAGCGCCGCTGGCGCGAACTGCTCAGGTCCCGGGCTTCCAGCGCCCCCTTGATGTCCTCGAGGTAGATCTCCCGGAGGTCCAGGTCGCCCGGTGCGCCGCGGACGTAGGAGCCGCCAGTCGTCAGGGCAAGTTCCTTGAGCGAGCCCTCGTCGAGCTTGCTCAGGACGACTCGGCCATTTTCCTTGATGAAGCCGCCGACTCCGTCGGGAATCGGAGCCCCCTCTGGAGCCCCCATGCCGACAACAAATACGTGAACTCCGGCTTCCTTGGCCTCCTCGGCCGCTTCCCTGAGCTCGCCGGAGTGGTCTTCGCCGTCGGTGATGAGGAGCAGGGCGCGGCCGCTGCGCTCGTTCTTGGGGAAGGCGCCGGTGGCCGTGCGCACTGCGGCTGCGAGATCGGTGCCACCGACGGGGACCCAGTTGGGATCCATGCGATCCAGAAAGACCTCTAGCGCGCGGTAGTCCAGGGTGAGGGGACATTGGACAAAGGCCATGCCGGCAAAGGCGACCAGGCCTACCCGGTCCC
>CAZQTQ010000138.1:0-3364 GCA_964596025.1 uncultured Rickettsiales bacterium | reverse complement strand
GCTTGGCAGCCGTTAGTCGGTTGGGCTTGAGGTCTTCGGCCAGCATCGAGCGGCTCAGATCCAGGGCGACGACGATGTCGACGCCGCGCCGATGGACCTCTTCCCACTCGAATCCCCAGCGGGGACCAGCCCCGGCGACCACGATTCCGGCAATTGCGAGTGCCAGGACGGCTGAGCGCAGGGCAGTGCGTGCCTTGGTTGGTGTCGGCGCGAGGTAGGGCAGCAGGTCCCGGTCCGCGAAGCGCTCCAGTGCGCGCCGCCGCAGGCGGGCCGAGGCCACGAGCAAGCCCACCACCGCCGGCAGGAGCCAGAGCAGCCACAAGAGTTCGGGGTCAGAGAAGTGCATCGTTTAGGGCAGGGTGCGGAGCCATGTGGCCCGGAGGAAGATCTCGAGGAGGAGGAGGCTGAGGGCGGGCCAGAGCAGGTTGGGAAAGAGCTCGTGGTAGTCCGTGAACTCTCGGACCTGCACTTTCGTGCGCTCCATGGTGTCGATGATCTTGTAGATCTCGGTGAGTCGTTCGGTGGACGTGGCTCGGAAGTAGCGGGCGCCGGTGGCCTCAGCGATGGCCTTGAGGGCGCCCTCGTCGAGGTCGACCTCCTGGTAGGCGAAGCGCTTGCCAAAGAGGTCTTGGACCAAAAACGGAGCCTTGCCCTTCGTGCCGACGCCCACGGTGTAGACCTTGATCCCGTAGGTGGCAGCTGCCCGCGCGGCCTGCAGCGGCGTGAGGATGCCGGTGTTGCTCCGCCCGTCCGTCAGGAGAATGACGATGCGAGAGCGCCCCGGCAGCTCCCGAAGGCTCTGGACCGCCACACCCAGGGCCGACCCAATGGCGGTCCCGTCGCCTGCCATCTTGAGCTGAACAGCATCCAGGGTGTTGGACAGGACGCCGTAGTCGATGGTCGTGGGGCACTGGATGAAGGCTTCTTCGCCGAAGACCGTCAGGCCGATTCGGTCATTGGCTCGGCCGTCGATGAAGTCCCGGATGACCTTCTTGGCGACGTCCAGGCGGGTTGCACGCTCTCCGCCCAAGGTGAAGTCCATGGCCTCCATGGAGCCAGAGGTGTCGGCCACCAACATGATGTCGACACCCTCAGAGGTCACCTCCTGGCTGACGCTGCCGCCTTGGGGGCGCGCTAGTGCGAGGACGAGGAGGAAGAGGGCGGACGCGCGCAGGGCGAGTGGCACGATCCGGAAGCCCTGGGGCCGTCCGCCGCGGGCGGCGCGGGCGATGGCCACCGACGAGAACCGGATGCGGCCTTGGCCGCTGCCACGCAGACCGAAATAGACCACCGGCGCCAAGCTGACCACCAAGGCGAAGAAGGCGGGGTGGGCAAAGCGCCAGACGCTCCAGTCGCTCACGAGGCCTCCTCCAGGATGGGGGCCTCGGTGGCGGAGACGACCTCGAGTGCGGCTTCAGACCAGGCTTCCAAGGTGGCTTCTGGCACGGGCTGCCGCCCAAACTTCAGCCGGTCAGTGGCTTCGAGGACCTCGCGGATTGCGGCGCTCACTCGGCGCTGGGCGGCCAACTCTTGGGGCATCGCACGCAGCACTTCGGAGGTGGTCATTCGCCACGCTAAGAAGCCGAAGCGGCCCTCCAGGTAGCGGCGAAGAACCGCGGAGAGTTCAAAGGCATAGGCTCCCTGGTCCGAGTCGCCCCCGATGGCGGAACGACGCAGGGCGGCGAGGGCGAGGCGAGCGGCTTCGCCCGGCGGAAGGGGGATTTCTTCGGGGCTGGCTGTAGCCTGTCGCCTCCACCACAGGATGGCCAAGATCCCGAGCAAGAGAAGCACAGCAGCTCCCACGTAGACCGCGGGTGGCAACTGGGTGTCGGGTGCGACCGAGGGCTTTAAATCTCTCAGGCTTTCTTCCCCGGAGCCTTCCTCGCCAGCGGTCCGCGCCGCCTCGATGAGGATGGGCCCGGTCCCTGCGGTTCCGGTGCGGTCGGGGGGAAGAAGCCACGGGGCCTCGACGCCCGGGATGAGATAGGTCCCCTGCAGGGGAGCCTTCAGCTTGGTGACCCGCGTTTCCAGGGTGCGGCGGCCGACCCGCTCGGGACCTTCAGTCCGCTGGTCGAGGACCACCAGACCCTGAATCGAGGCCGCCACCTCCGGCAGCTCGAACTGGACCGCTTGGAGTCGGTCTACCTCGACCCGTAGCTCGAAGGACTTGCCGGGGGTGACGGTCGATCGTTCGACTTGGGCAGTGACCCGCACCGGCTCCTCATCGGCTGCGTCCGGCGCCTGGGTCGCGGCTCCGCCGCAGGCCGAAGCCCACAGCCCGAGCCCCCCGAGGAGGGCCGCGCTTCGTCGGCGCCAGTCTCGACTCTGTCCCGCCATCAGAGCCGTCGCTCTCGCCGGCGGAAGTAGCGCACCAAGGGGCCCACGACCGGCTCGTGGGTGGAGAGTTGGACCAGATCCACATCAAGGCGCCTCAGCTGCGACTGGAGCCCCTGGTTCCGCTTGCTTGCTGCCTTCGCGTAGTTCCGGCGAACCCCGGCGGAGCTGGTGTCGATCCATGCGTTGCGGCCATCTTCGGCGTCCTCGATGGCGACAAAACCTACGTCAGGGAGTTCCTTTTCTCGGGGATCGGAGACCTGGAATGCGACCAGATCGTGGCGCTGATTGGCTACCCGCAGCGGCCGCTCGAAGTCCTGTTCCGACAGGAAGTCCGAAACCAGAAACACCACGGCCTTTCGCCGCACCACTCGATTCAGGAACGCCAGAGCCTCCCCCAAATCCGTACCGCGCCCCGTCCGTTCGCAGTCGAGGATTTCGCGCACTACGCGCCAGACGTGGCCGCGCCCCTTTTTGGGTGGAACGAAGCGCTCGACGCGGTCGGTAAACAGCAGAAGCCCGACCTTGTCGTTGCTGCGTACCGCCGCAAAGGCAAGGGTCGCCGCCAGCTCGGCCGCGACCTCGTTCTTCGGACGCCCCTGGGTACCGAAGTCGCCGGAGCGGGAGATGTCGACGAGGATCATGACGACCAGCTCTCGCTCCTCGCGGAACTCCTTCACAAAGGGCTTTTGCATCCGAGCCGTCACGTTCCAGTCGATGGTGCGGATGTCGTCGCCTGGGATGTACTCCCGTACCTCTTCGAACTCCATGCCCCGGCCCTTGAAGAGGGACGAGTACTCGCCCGCCATCAGATCGGTGACTTGGTGCCCGGTTCGAATGTGAATCTGCCGGATTTGCTTCAGCATCTCGGGGGAGAGGCCCCCCCTGGCTCCGCCAAGGGCTCCTTCGTGTAGCCACTTCCCGCCGTCGCTGGTCAGATGCCGGGCTGGTCCCTGGGTCTTTTCGCGCGCGTCCTTCCAGGCCGCTACAGCGGCGGTGCTAGCACCCATCGCAAAGTGGGAAGACCTAG
>CAZQTQ010000137.1:7435-9822 GCA_964596025.1 uncultured Rickettsiales bacterium | reverse complement strand
CTGGCTCGTGCCCCACTTCGAGAAGATGCTCTACGACAACGCCCAGCTCGCCGTCCTCTATCTGGAGGCCTGGCAGGCCTCGGGGGAGGAGCGCTTCGCAGACGTCGCCCGCAGCACCTTGGACTACGTCGCCCGCGAGATGACGCACGGAGAGGGGGGGTTCTTTTCGGCCACCGATGCCGACTCGCCGGGGCCAGAGGGCCACGACGAGGAGGGCCTGTACTTCACCTGGTCGCCCCGGGAGGTCCAGAGCCTGTTGCCGCCCCTCCAGAGCCGGGCTGTCGTTGCCCGCTACGGGGTCACGGCTCGGGGGAACTTCGAGGGGCGGAGCATCTTCAAGACAAACGAACCGCTCGCTTCGGTGGCCAAGAGGCTGAAGACCAGTGAGGAGGAACTCGAGGCCCAGCTGGAGGCGGCCCGGGCTCCCCTGCTCGCCGTCCGTGCGAAGCGAGCTCCGCCCCTGCGTGACGAGAAGGTCCTCGTCGCATGGAACGGGCTCATGATCACGGCCTTTGCTCGGGCCGGGCTCGCCCTCGGCCGAGCCGACTACACCGAGGTGGCTCGGCGTGCTGCGACCTTCCTCCTCGAGAGGATGCAGGACGGCGACCTCCTCTTCCGCACCTGGCGGGACGGTGCGCGCTCCCATCGCGGCTACTTGGACGACTACGCCTTCTTTGCCCAGGGGCTCTTAGACCTCTGGGAGGCTACCGGGGAAGGCCGCTGGCTTGGGGCTGCAGAGAGGCTCCATGGCGTCTTGGATCGCGACTACCTGGACGCCAGCAATGGTGGCTACTTCCGGACGGCCTCTGAGGCCGAAGTGCTCTTGCGTCGGGACCTCCCCCACACCGATGGCGCGGTCCCTTCCGGGAATGCCGTTGCCGTGGCAAACCTCCTGCGACTCCACGAGATCACGGGCAAGGAGCGCTACCGCAAGCGAGGAGAGGCGGTTCTGATGGCCTTTGCGCGCCCTCTGCGGAGCGGCTCGTCATCGGTCACCCAGATGCTCTGTGCCTTGGACTACCGCTTAGACCGACCGGTCCAGGTCGTGGTCGCAGGAACCAAGGACGATCCGCGCCCCGAGGCCCTTTTGGCATCGCTGGGCAGCAGCTTTGTGCCCAATCGCATGGTGGCGCTGGTTGCGGCCGGCGAGGACGCAGGATCTGCGCGTGTGCCCCTGGCGGTGGGCAAGGGACCCAAGGGGGGTGAACCTACGGCCTACGTCTGCCGGGAGGGGCTCTGCAAGGCGCCCACCGGAGACCCCGCCGAGCTCAAGCGGCAGCTTGCAGAGGTCGATGCACTCAGCGATCCCGCGCCCAAAGCCCTGCCGCGTGCCGAAGATCGCCTGCCCCGCGCTTGGGAGTACGACGTAAGCAGCGATCGCCACTGGCATCCGGGCCACAGCCACTGGCACAAAGGCCAGCCGCCTAGCCCAAGCAAGCGGGGGCGGTGAGGTGCTTGGCCGGTACTAGTAGCTGCAAGACGGGGCAGATACCGTCATAGCGCAGCCGGCCATGATCGACATGGCGGTAGTCATGCTTGAATCCAGGGTGTTGTCGTAGCCGCCTGCGATGGCGCCATAGGTTGAACCCGCGTCGTTGTCGTGTCCGCCGGTAGTCATGGAGTATTGACCTGAGGCCACATTGTCCTTTCCACCTGCGCTGAGCGCGTACAAACTGCTGGCTTCGTTGAGGTAGCCCCCAGTCGCTGCGGAATAGCTAGCTGATGCCTCATTGCCTCTCCCCCCGGCGGCTACCGCATAGAGCCCGGTTGCGTCGTTCTGATATCCACCTGTCGTGGCCGCATAATTGCCACCAGCAATGTTCGATTTTCCTCCGCTTGTGGCCGCATAGGGGCCGGATGCCGTGTTGGAGTAGCCCCCTGAGGTTAGAGAATAACTTGCTGAAGCGAGGTTTCCCCTACCTCCACTTGCCAGGGCCCAATCGCCCGTCGCATCGTTATAAATCCCACCTGTAACGACGGCGGCTTCGCCGCTTGCAACGTTGAACTTGCCCCCAAAGACGGAGGCATATTCGGCACTTGACTCGTTCAAGAGTCCTGCCACCACGCCACCGGTGGAGGAGTAGCTGTGGCCTGCTCCCACGATGAGGTTGTGGGAACCGGTCTTGGTGCTGGCGCTGCTGCCTACATCGGTACCGTCCTCGTCGTAGCCCACGATGAGGTTGCCCAGCGAGAGGGGGCTGCCGCTGTCGTCCGTGTAGCCGCTGCCGCTCTGGACGTAGAGGTTTGCACCCTCGAGTACAACGTCGGTGCCTGAGACCGAGAGGAAGCTGAACAGCGGAGAGACTTGGTTGTTGAGTCCGGTCACGGTGGTGCCGAGCCCGGTCACGGTGGTGTCGAGCCCGGTCACGCTGGTGTTGAGTCCGGTC
>CAZQTQ010000137.1:0-7335 GCA_964596025.1 uncultured Rickettsiales bacterium | reverse complement strand
ACGGTGGTGTCGAGGCCCGTCACAGTCGTGTTGAGTCCGGTCACTGTGGTGTTGAGCCCGGTCACGGTGGTGTCGAGGCCCGTCACAGTCGTGTTGAGCCCGGTCACAGTGGTGTCGAGGCCGGTCACGGTGGTGTTGAGCCCGGTCACGGTGGTGTCGAGTCCGGTCACGGTGGTGTTGAGCCCGGTCACGGTGGTGTCGAGGCCCGTCACAGTCGTGTTGAGTCCGGTCACTGTGGTGTTGATTCCGGTCACGGTGGTGTCGAGGGTGCCGACACTGGTGTTCAGGCCTGTGATGCTCGTGTTGATTCCGGTCACGGTGGTGTCGAGGGTGCCGACACTGGTGTTCAGGCCTGTGACGCTCGTGTTCAGGCCGCTGATGTCGAGGACCGCCACGTCCAGATTGGTCTGGATGTCGGCCAAGACGCCACTGATGATGGCGTCGTCGACGGGCGGATAGCCGAGCCACTCCGCCAGTGCCTCGTGGTCGCCGGATGTACTCGTGACCGTGGACTCCAAGGTCCCGATGCTCGATGTGTTGGCGGCAATTGCCGTGGAGTTCGCCCCAGCTGCTGTGGTGTTGGCCGCAGCCGAGCTCGTGTTGGCGGCGATGGATGTCGCGTGATCGGCCAACTGGGCGGTGTGGCCGCCGACCGTCTCGCTCAAGGACGTCACGGTGGCGTCGGTGGCCGCTGTCTGGGTCTGAAGGGCTGTGACCTGCTCGAGGAGGGAGTCGATCTGGCTCTGGAGTGCCGCGACGGCGTCACTGGAGGAGTCGGTTCCGTCGGCGGCGGCGTCGCTCTGGCATGCAGCCACAACGACAAGGATGGCGACGAAGTCCAGGAGGTATCGGTAACGCATGGTGGGGCCCTTCCTAAGGTTCGATGGCAGCTGGTTCAGAGCGCTGCGCGGGGTGAGCATAGTTCAGCTATGGCAACTTCGGCCATCTCGATTCATCGGTCTTGGGTTGTCCATCCGTGATGGCGGGGTGGCTGGCCAGGCTCTGGGCCAAGGAGGCCCAAAGCCCAAAAGGCGCTAGTCGCTGGCTTCCCGTCGTTGGAAGGTGACGCGGGGGTCGAGGATCTCGCTCCCGTCCAACAGAGCTACTGTCCGCTGGCTCGTGTCGCCGAGGAGGACGTGGCGGGAGAAGGCGCGGGCGTAGCTGCCCCCAATCCAGAAGCCGTCTTCGGTGGGGACCTCGCTGCAGGCGCCCAGTCCGTAGAGCTGGTGGCAGCCCCCTCTTCCGGCGGGCTGGCGTCGTCACGGATGCTGGCTACGAAGAGCCACCCTCTGTCGGTGTTCCGAGGGCTGGTTCTTGGTCGCAGTTGAAGGACACGGAGGGACGATGAAACGCTGGTCTCGACGCGCCGTCCTCCGAGGGGTACTCGGAGGAGCCACTGTTACGGTGGGCCTCCCGCCTCTCGAAGCGCTCCTTGGCGCGACCGATGAGGCCATGGCCGACGGGACGGCCTTCCCTCAGCGCTTTGGCGTGTTCTTCTGGGGCAACGGCATGCTTCCGGACCGCTGGTTGCCCAAGGGCTCCGGAGCCGGAGACGCCTGGCAGCTCAGCGACCAACTGCAGCCGTTGGCTGCCGTCAAGGATCTGATCACCGTGATCTCGGGGCTCGAAGTGCGGGTGCCCAATACCATCCCGCACTGGTCGGGGGCCGGTGGGCTTCTCTGCGGCGTCACCCCACTGGGTGTCGAGGGCGACAACACAATGGCGGGGCCCACCGTTGACCAGATCATTGCGGCGCAGATCGGCGGCGAGACACTCTACCGTTCCTTGGAGGTCGGCGGGCGTACCGGCGGGGGGATCTCCTTCAACGGCCCGCACAACAGCAATCCACCGGAGAAGTCGCCGCACGCGCTGTTCGAACGCCTCTTTGGGGCCGGCTTTGTCGAGCCCGGAGACGAGGCCGTGGTCGACCCCCGCCTTGGCCTCCGCCGCAGCGTCCTCGACGCGGTGACCGACCGGCTGAATGGCCTGCGGAAGCGGTTGAGTGCCGCGGATCGGCTCCGGCTCGAGCAGCACCTGGGCGGCGTCCGCGATTTAGAACTCCGCCTCGCCCGCATGGAGGCCAATCCACCGAGCTTGGCGAGCTGTGCCCGGCCAGACGAGCCTCAGGCGGACGAGTTCTTCGGTGACGACATTCTCATCCGCCATCGGGCCATCGTGGACGTCCTGGTCATGGCGCTTGCCTGCGATCAGAGCCGTGTCTTTACCGACTGTTTTACGCGGCCTGTCGACAACTTCATCTACCCAGGCACGGACTCCGGGCATCACCGGCTGACCCACGACGAGATGGACCCGCAGCCGCAGGTCCACCAAGCGGTCCTCCAGATCATGGGAGAGTTGCGCTACACCATTGAGGCGCTCGCATCCATTCCTGAGGGCGAGCAGACCCTCTTGGACCACACCCTGATGCTCTGCACATCGGAGATCTCCTTCGGGCGCACTCACAGCCTCGAGGACATTCCTGTGGTGCTCGCGGGCTCCGGCGGTGGGGTGCTGAAGTCGAACTACCACTACCGGAGTGAGACCCGCGAGAGCGCATCTGCGCTGATGTTGACGCTCGTGAGGGCCATGGGCATCCTCCAGTCGGAGTTTGGACTGGACGACGCGCGAGCGACCGAGGGATTGGAGGCGTTGTGGGCTTGAGACCGGTCTTTGGAGGCGCGTTGTTGGCGGAAGCCCTGGCCTGCCTGCTGAGCTGCTTGGCAGGGTGCAGCGCGCCGCCCGCAGCGACTGAGGCGTTGATCGTCCGTGAGCTGCTCTTCGTCCGCGAGGAGGAGGGGGTGTCCGACGGCTTCGATCTGGACGGACGCACGAGCGACGAAGCCGACGCTGAGGGCTGCGGTCAGGTGGACCTTGTGGGACCCAACGGCGAGACGGGCGTCGACAACGCGTTCGCGGACTCCGTTCTCCCGGCGCTCGAGCTGACCGAAGGGGCTGCTCTGGAACCCCTGATTCAAAACTCCATCAACGACGGACGACTTCTGCTTGCCATGGAGGTCCTCGAGGGGGGAGAGGAGGGTCCGTCCTGCAGGAAAGTCCACGTATTGCGTGCTCTGCCTCCGGCCTCGGTCGGGGGCGATGACAGACTCTTGGCCGGTCAGACCTTCGACCGCGATTTGACGGCGCCCGAGTCCTGGATCAGCTGTGCCTCGGATGACGGCGACGTGGTTGCAGGAGGTGGCTTCGAGCTGCGCCTCCCGCTGGAGATCTTCGACGAGTCCATCGATCTGACCTTGCTGGGTGGGCTACTTGAGCTCGAACGCCTGGGAGATGGGATGTACCAGGGGCGGTTTGGTGGGGGCGTCGCGATCGACGAAGTCAGGACCAATGTGGCCGCACTGGACGGAATTGGGGACGAGATCCCGGCCATCATGGACACGGTCCTGGATGCGAACGCCGATCTGGCCCCCAACTCGGCCGGCTTCTGCACGCAGATGAGCGTGACCTTCCGGTTCACCGCGGCGATAGCCTCCTTCTATGAGGGGGGAGAAGGGGAGTAGAGAGAGCCACGAACCTGGGTGGCGGCTGTTCTGCCCCTTGGCCCACGGATTCGAGCTTCTGCCGTGGGCCCACACCGTCGATCTGTGCCACTGCGGTTCCTCGTACACCTCGCTCAGAGGCCCCCTGTGTGATAAGTTTCCGGCCATGTCTACAGAACACGACAACACTCCGGTCGAGTGGGACATCAAGTACATGTTCTACATGCTCAGTTCCTTCGCTGTGGTCGGCGCTATTATCCTCTTCGCTTTCCGCTAGCCCTCTTTCGGTTCGAGGGTCTGCGTTCCCTGGCGGAGTAGGCTCAGGGTCCAGCGTCGGAAGGCTGCGCGCTCCTTGGGTCCGTCAGCGAGGCCCAGCCGTGCCCTGAGGGCGTCCCCCAACAGCGCATCTCCATAGAGCAGCAGCGTCCCGAGCAGTACGCGGTGCTGAATTTCCCTCAGGTCCGCCCTGGGTGCGTGCTTGCGGTGCAATCGGTCAGCGATCTGACGGAGTCCCTGTTCCTCGCTTGGTGGGAAGGGGTCGCGCCCCGTCGCAAGCAGCCAGGCCAAGAGGCGCGTGATCTGGGGATCGCTGAGAGCTTGGCTCGCCCCGTCGAGCCAGGTGTCGAGGTGGGTCTCTAAGGCCTCACTTGACTCCGCTTCGGACTCCCTATCTTGCCAGTCCTCCAGTCCTCCCAGTAGAGCCTTCCGCACCCTCCGGGCCGTCCGCTGGGAGAGCGCTTCCAGGAGCGCGTCGGCCGAGCCCACGTGGTGCAAGACTCCGGGATGGGAGATCCCGACCCGCGCCGCCACCTTGGTGAGGCGCACGCCCTGCGGTCCTTCTTCCAGGAGCAAGTCCTCTGCTGCTCGGAGAATGGCTTCCTGCGCTTCCTTCTTGTCGCGTCGTCTTCGTGCCATGTGTTTCCCTCTTGATCCACTACTTACAATGATGTAAGTAGTTCCCATGCGCAAGACCTATGTTCTCCTATTGGTAGCTCTCTCGTCCTTCGTGGCCGCTACGGCGTTCCGCTGCAGCCTGCAGGACGAGCGTCGCAGCAACGACACACCCGCCGTCCGGACCCGGACCCTTTCCGGAGCCCTGGAGGAGCGCTGCAAGGATGTGGCTAAACCGAAGGTTCGGGAAGTCGCCAGCGGGGTCTGGTTGGCCAGCGGCTACGACCTGGCCAACACGATTCTCGTCCAGACGAAAGAGGGCAACGTCGTCATCGACGTTAGTACCAGCGTGGAGCGGGCCAGGCTCGTCCGCCGCGACCTCTTGGCGGTGGCTCCGGGGCCGTTGCGCGCCATTGTCTATACCCACAGCCACCTCGATCACGTGGGCGGAGCCGAGGCTTGGTTGAGCGAAGAGGATGAGGAGGTGCAAATCTGGGCCACCACCCGCTTTCATGCGGGCTTCTTCGAGAAGTACGGCACCTACCGGGAGATCGAGACCTTGCGAGGTCGTCGCCAGTTTGGCCGGCACCTGAGTCACGACGAGTTGCCCTGCACGAGCATCGGACCCAAGCTGGACCTGGCCGCTGCGCTGAAGACCGGCGTCCGAATGCCGACCCACCTCTTCGACGAGGAGAGCTCCTTTGAGGTAGGCGGCGTGACCTTTGAGCTGCACTCTGCACCGGGGGAGACCCCGGACCAGCTCTTTGTGTACATCCGCGAGAAGGACGTCTTGCTGCCCGGCGACAACTACTACGCCGCCTTCCCCAACCTCTACACCATTCGGGGAGGCCGTCCTCGACCCGTTCAGGACTGGATCAAGAGCCTGGACAAGATGCGTCGCAAGGAGGCCTCGCTGTTGATCCCGTCCCACACGGGGCCGATCGCGGGCAAGTCGCAGGTTTCCCAACGACTCACGGAGTACCGCGACGCCATTCAATGGGTCCACGATGCCGTGGTGCGCGGCGCCAACCAGGGTCTCGATGTGGAGACCATTGCGGGCCAGGCCGGCTTGCCACCGCAGTTGGCTGCTCTGGATCACCTGCAGGAGTTGTATGGCCAGGTCGACTGGTCGGCTCGAGCCATCTATTCCAACGAACTGGGCTGGTTCGACGGACGCCCCCACAAGCTCTACCCCCTTCCTGAGCCAGAGGCGGCCCGCAGGACGGTGGAGCTGATGGGCGGGCCGGCCCGAGTGGTCCTGGAGGCTGAGAACGCTTCGGAACGGGGTGATCACCGCTGGACCCTGGAGCTTCTGGCCTTCGTGGAAGAGGCGGCAGGCAGCGACAAGCAACTGCGCCTGCGGGTCGACGCGTTGGCTGAGGCCAGCCTCTCCGCCCTGGGGCAAGAGGTGGCGAACAGCAACGGTCGGGCCTACTTGCTGGAGTCGGCTCGTGAACGCCGCTTCGGTGTGGCGCCGCCGGACAAGCCCACACCCAACGAGGCTCTGGTGGATGCCTTGCCCTTGGAGATGCTCTTTGGCGCAATGCGCTCTCGACTCCGCCCAGGCGAGGCCCAGGGGGTCCTTGAGAGCGTAGTCTTCGCCTTCACCGACACGGAAGAGCGCTTCGTCTTGACGGTGCGCAACGGCATCCTGGAGGTGGTCAGGGGTGCAGCGATCCCAGGAACGCCCGCCGCACTCGCGACCGTGGTGACCGATTGCGGCACCTGGCGACGGTTGGCCACGGAGCAGCTGTCTCCCCTGGTGGCGCTGGCGACCGGGCGCCTGAAGGTGAGGGGCGAACTGGCCGCCTTTCAACGATTCATGGGGCGCTTCAACACCAAGGTCTAGGGCGACGCCTCCACCGACTCGAGGAAACCCTCAATCGCTCGGGCCGTCGCTTCGGCCTGCTCGAGGTGGGCGCAGTGACCGGCCCCAGCGATGCGTTCGTGGCGGGCGTCCGGCAGGTGCTGGATCATCGTTTCAGCCAAGTCCCCAAACTTGGCGTCCTCTTCGCCGGTCA
The DNA here is from genome assembly GCA_964596025.1 of uncultured Rickettsiales bacterium. Lineage (GTDB taxonomy): Bacteria > Myxococcota_A > UBA796 > UBA9615 > UBA9615 > CAZQTQ01. The sequence goes on along the minus strand of CAZQTQ010000137.1, from coordinate 926 downwards.
GGAGGAGAACGGGGCAGTCCAGGTCGCCCAGGCGGTCCCACAGGGAGGGCATCGAGCCGGTCCCCATGCCTCGAAGACTGGCCGCCCATCCCCGCGGATCCTGCTCGAGCCGCCGCCGCCGCAGGCCCTCGGAGATCGCAGCCGGAATGCGGGTCTGGCTTCGGATGATGGGTCGTTGGGCCCAAGCCTCCAAGAAGGCTTCGCCCCCCTCCCATTCCAGCCTTTGGGCGAGGTCCTCATCCGCAGATCGCCTTGCGCCTCGCTCATCCTCCGTGTTGAGGCCGGGGCAGGCCCCGATCAAGACGAGGCATTGGACCCGCTGGGGCCGCTCCAGGGCCCACAGGAGCGCAGTGCGCCCGCCGAGGGAGTATCCCAGCAGGGGAAGAGCCCCAGGGGCTTGGGAGGCTGCCCAGGCGTCCAGGAGGGGGAGTGCTGCCTCGAAGGTCGCCGCAGGGCGGCCATTGTCGTCGGTCCAAGGGCTCTGGCCGTGACCCGGAAGGTCGGCTGCCAAGATCCGGCGGCCGAGGCGTTGGCTCAGGTCGTGGAAGTCTGCGCCGGAGCCCAGGAAACCGTGGAGGGCGAGGAGGGGAGGGGAGGGCGGTCCCAGTTGCCAGGAGGCGAGGCCACCGTCGCATTGCAGGCTGGTGCTTGGGGGCTGGGGCGACACGGCGCGAGCCTAGCAAAGCGGCAGGACTGCTAGGCTCTGCAGAGCGTCCAATGCCTGAGGCTCTCTCCCAAGTGGTGGTTGACCCCACGGCAGGCCACAGCGCCACCGTGGTGTGGTTGCACGGCCTGGGTGCTGATGGACACGACTTTGCGCCAATAGTCCCCGCCCTCACCCTGCCTTGGGTGCGCTTCGTCTTTCCTCACGCACCGATGCGTGCAGTCACCATAATTTTGGTGCGGTGATGCGCGCTTGGTATGAC
>CAZQTQ010000136.1:5895-9847 GCA_964596025.1 uncultured Rickettsiales bacterium | reverse complement strand
GCCTGGCGATCCCGAAGCGATGAATCTTCTACAAGCCGCCGAGGGCGCCCTAACTGGAGCGCTGGGCCGGCTCATGATGCTGCAGGAGAACTACCCTGATCTGAAGGCCGATCAGAGCGTCATGCAGCTGCAAGAGGAGCTGAGTTCGACAGAGAACCGTATCGCGTTCGCCCGACAGGCTTTCAACGACGCCGTGATGGCCTTCAACACCGCCCGCGAGATCTTCCCCAACAACATCATTGCGGGGACCTTCAACTTCGGTGAGGCCAGCCTCTTCGTGATCGAAGCAGCAGAGGAAAAGGAAGCGCCCAAGGTCTCCTTTTAGTCTTGCTAGCGGCGGTCTGAATGGACTTCTTCGACCACCAGGAAGAGGCGCTGCAGAGCAGCCGGCGGCTCGTCTTTCTCTTCGTGTTCGCCGTCGTGGCGCTCATTGTAGGGATGTACGGCTTGCTCCTGCCGCTCGTGGGGTCCGGCGAGCTCACCTTCTCGCTGCTGGACGAGCTGGCCGACCTACCCCACAACGACCTCGATCGCCTGAGTTCAGGCTTCCGCTACCTGAACCTGGAGCTGCTGTCTGGCGTGACCGTTTTCACCCTGACCGTCGTAGGGCTGGGCAGCCTCTACAAGACAGCTGTCTTACGATCTGGAGGCTCAGCCGTAGCAGAAGCCCTGGGGGGGCGACAGGTTCATCGAGGCAGCGGAGAGCCCCGATTTCAGGCCCTGATCAACATCGTCGAAGAGATGGCGATCGCCTCGGGCGTGCCGGTTCCGGCGGTCTACATCTTGGAAGGCGAGACCGGAATCAACGCCTTCGCCGCCGGCTGGTCCATCGACGATGCAGCGGTCGCAGTCACCGACGGAGCCTTGGACGAACTGAGCCGGGACCAACTCCAGGGGGTGATCGCCCACGAGTTCAGCCACGTCCTCAACGGCGACATGCGGCTCAACATCCGACTGATGGGGGTCCTACACGGCATCCTGCTCTTGGCGCTCATCGGCCGACTGATCCTCCGAGGCTCCTCCCGCATCCGAGGGAAGAACGCAGCCCAAGCCATGGCGGTGGGGATGACCGCCGGCATCATCCTCGTGGTCGCCGGCTACGCGGGCTGGTTCCTGGGGCAGCTCATCAAGGCCGGAGTATCGCGACAGCGGGAGTTTCTCGCCGACGCATCCGCCGTCCAGTTCACCCGCAATCCCGACGGCATCGCAGGCGCCCTGAAGCAAATCGGACTCTTTGCGGGAGGGACCCAGGTCCAGCACCCCAAGGCCGAAGAGGCCAGCCACATGATGTTCGGAAACCCGCTGAGCTCGGGATTCTGGAGCAGCATGCTCGCCACCCATCCTCCATTGACCGAGCGAATCAGCCGCCTGGACCCCAGCTTCGAGGCCCCCGAAGGGGGAGATGAGGCCTTCCGGAGCCAAGCCCAGGACGACGGCGTCATGGGCTTCGCTTCGGGTAGCGACGCCCCGCCACCAGCGGGGCCCAGCCCCGTCCCCCTGCCGATGACCGGCGCTTCCTGCGTGGGGCTCAGTCCCGAGAAGGTGTTCGCGTCGCTGGGTACCGTAGACCCGGAACACGTCAGCGTGGGGCGCGCGCTGATCGACAGCGTCCCCCCGAGCGTCGAGAGCGCACTCAACCAACCCATGGGCGCAGTGTGCATCCTCTTTGGCCTGCTCTTGGACCCCGTCCCGGAGGAAGCCGAAAAGCAGCGCATGCTCGTCTATGGCAACGAAGAAGGCGGACTCTGGGACGACATCCTCGCCGTAGGGAAGGAGCTTCGCCTACTGCCTCCCTCCCTGCGCCTACCCGTTGCCGACCTGGCCATGCCGATGATCCGAACCTTGCCGGAACCGACCATCGGCCGCATTCAGAGCGGCATCGTCGGGATGATCGAGGCAGACCACAAAGTCGAGCTCTTCGAGTTTGCGCTCTTCCGCCTGTTCAACCGGAGGCTCGAAGCAGCCCAGGGGAACGCCACACCCGCCAAGGCCCGCTTCCGGAAGCTGGGGCAAGTCGTGGACGACGTGGCCACCCTACTCTCCATCCTGGCACGGGTTGGGCACAACGAAGACAGCGAGGTCCAACGCGCCTTCGACACCGGGGTGCACGCCTTGCTCAGCGGGGACCGTCTGGAGCTTAAGTTGGAGAGCGATTGCCACTTTGGGAAGTTGACGGAGGCCCTGAACCGCCTGGCTCTGGCCAGCCCCGCCATCAAGCGAGAGGTGATGTCGGCTTCGATTCACTGTGTTCTCGCCGATCACGAGGTCACCCTCGGCGAGGCGGAGCTGCTGCGTGTCGTCAGCGCAGACTTGGGCTGCCCGCTGCCCGTCCTCAGCCCCTAGAAGACCCTAACTACTCGTGGGCCCAGCGCGGTCGGAAGGCCCCCGGAGGCTCCGGACTCCGTCTAGCGTTCGCCAGAAGGCCCAAGTGCGCCAAAGCGGTCTAGACTGGGAGGCATGGCGACCTCTCTTTGCACCCAAGGCTGCGCTCCCACTTCCCCGCCCGGGCCCCTGCGCTCGGTCCTTGCCGGGGCCACCCTTCTCCTCTTGGGCCCCTCCTTCAGCGCTTGCGAAGAGACCACACCAGAGGAAGAGCCCTGCGCGTGGCACGGCGAGTCCTGGACTTCGGGAACGCCGCTCTTTGCCGAGGCGACCAGCGCCTGGGGCCTCGACGGGGTCCTCGCGCTTCGGGTCAGCGTGATCGACGTCGACAGCGACGGCTGGCCCGACCTCCTGCTTCGGAACGGAGGAGGACCCGACGACTTCGCGGCCGAAGAGGGTGGGCGCTCGCGCTGGCTCCTTCGCAATACCGGCCAGGGGAGCTTCGAGGACATCACCGAATCCTCGGGGTTCCTTCAGAGCCGCATCGACACCACAGAGCGACTCGGCCGGCACTCCGAATTGATGGCGGCCGGCGACGTAAACAACGACGGATATGTGGACATCTACCTCGGTCAGACCGTCTCCGATCCCACGGATGACAGCGTTGAGCGCCCCGAATGGATGCTGGGCTCGGCAGGCGGGACCTTCAGCCTGGGCCCAGAGCTCAGCGCCGCCCGAGGCACGGAGCACCGCCTGATTCCCAACGGGGTGGCGCTCGCCGACGTCGATCGGGACGGGTTTCTGGATCTGTGGCTGAGCAACAACATGTCTGGGCAAGACTCCTCGCCCCTTGAGGACCGGCTCTACCGGGGACTGGGCGACGGGGCCTTCGAGGACGCAACCGAAGCCATGAACCTCACGTCCGAGCGCTGGACTGTCATCGACACCCTCAACGCCGGTTTGGGGCGGGTCTGGGGTTGGGGAGCAGCAGCCTGCGATCTCAACCGAGACGGCCTCCCTGAGCTCCTGTCCGCTTCCTACGGCAGGGCGCCCAACCACCTGCACGAAGCCTCCCCCGACGGCGACTCAGTCCGCTACACCAACCGCAGCGTGGACTCAGGCTACGCCTACGACGAACGGCTGGACTGGTGGAGCAATGTCAACGCCCAGTGCCACTGCGCCGACAACCCATCGGACCTAGACTGCGACAAGGCACCCGAGCCGACTTACGACTGCCAAGTGCTCTGGAACGGCTTTGGAGGCACCTACCGCTGGTCTCACCCCGGCGACATCCAGGCGTGGCGGCTTGGCGGAAACAGCGCGACTACGACCTGCGCTGACCTCAACAACGATGGCTGGACCGACCTCGTGACCGGTGAGATCGTCCACTGGGACGTCGGCCCCAACTCCGATCCGGCGGAGATCCTACTCAACAGCGGTTCCTCGTCGGTACGCCTTGACCGACCAGGAAACGACGTCACTGGGATCCTCCGAGACTTGCCGGAGTCCGGCTGGGACAACGGCGACATGAACAACACCGTCTTGGACTTCGACAACGACGGTCGCCAAGACATCTACATTTCGTCATCGGACTATTCCGGAACCCGAGGCTGGCTCTTCCAGCAGACCG
>CAZQTQ010000136.1:0-5885 GCA_964596025.1 uncultured Rickettsiales bacterium | reverse complement strand
AACATCGTGCCCGTCGCTGGCGACGGCGCGGACGACGGCGACCTAGACCTCGTGGTGGGCCACAGCCGACACCGCTGCGGAGGCACCACCGATTGCTACGATACGACGCAGGTCCGGGTCTTCGAGAACTTGAGCGCCAGCAGCAACCGCTGGCTTCAATTGCAGTTGGTCGGGGGAGAGGGCTCCAACCGAAGCGCGATCGGTGCGCGGGTCGAGGTCGAGGCCTGCTCTGACGTCGTGACCCGTATCGTCGACGGCGGCCATGGCCACCAGGGAGCGCAAGACGACCCCGTGCTGCACTTCGGGACGGGCGCCCTGGAGCGGCCTCAGGTCACCGTGTTCTGGCCGGACGGGGCCGGCAGCCAGGAGACGGCGCAGCTGGACACCAACGCGCGCTACCGCTGGGTACAGGGAGAAGGGCCACTGCCTCTGGATCTCTGAGCGGCGGGAAGCCGCACTCGAAAGTGTCCTGATTACTTGGCGACTGGCGCGACCACGCCGAACTCAATCTCCACAGAGAAGCGAAGCAGGAAGTCCTGGCGCCGAGTCGAGTAGACCTTCCGATCGTAGGTATCACCCCGCGCCGGATCGTTGCAGCTCGAATCTGCCCAGCCAGAAGCGCACCAACTCAGGTCCTCGTCCTGGTTGTAGGCAACCGAAACCATGTGGTAGCCGAAGTCGAACATCGGACCGACGGCGATGTTCAGCTTCGGATGAGGGATGAGGACGCCGACCCGGGCGCTGCCCGACATACGGCTGCTCGTTTCGACTGCAGGCATGCTCCCAGCCGGAACCCCCTCTTCTACCCGTTCAGCGCTCTCTTCGGCCCGGTTGTTGAAGGTGACCTGGACGATCTGGGTCTCCTGGGCCAGAGGTGTGAAATCGGCCCCCATCGGGATGTAGTAGGCGAATCCACCCTCGATCACGAGGACAGCCTTTGCGGAAGCCTCGACCTGGCCGCGCAGCCGAATCGATGGACCTAGGTGGCGCGTCTCGTAGAACCCGGCATCCAGGAAGCCGAACATGTCCGGGTACTTCGCGGCGCCCGCCCACGGAACGATGCGCCCGAAAGCGGCGGCAAAAGAGGGTTCAATGCGCAGACCAGTAGCTCGCCCGCCCGAAGCCACGCTGTTCAAGATCCGGAACTGCGGGCCGAAGAAGACCTCCGCGGTAACACCGGGATCGTGCATGTCCAGGGGAGCGCGTGGGCCCACTGTTTGCCCGGTGACCTCCAAGCTGGTGCCGGTATCCGGCCGGGGAACGGGTACCGGCAGGTAGAGGCTCAAGCGCCCGCCCAGGCCCACAGGTTGGGCTAGGAAGGCGTAGACCCCCAGGTCCAAGCCAAGCGGGGAAAAGGCAAGCCAAGTCGTGGGTTTGGGGCTGCGAGCGTCCGGGTGGGCGCACAGGGAGTTGAGGACCTGGTTGCCGCCGTCGGTGCAAGCGAGCTCCCTCGCCCCGCTGCCAAGAGAGTAGCCAATGCTGACCTCTAGGCGATCGTCGTTGCGGATGTAGGTGGAAGCAACACCCTGCCCCACCTGACCGCGCGCACCCAGGCGGGTCAGGCGGGTCTTGGCCTGCCGCACCAGATCGGCAAATAGACCCAGCCCATCCTGATCTTCGACAAAGGCCTCAAGGTCCTTTACAGCCAGCTCTTGGTGACCGAGGCACTGGGCCAGCACACCCCGCCAAAACAGCAGGTAGGGGGCTGTGGTCTCCTCGAAGACGGTGCTGACCTGGAGCCAGGCCTCATTAATCGTCCCCGAGGCCGCAGCTACAGTTTCCACCTTCCGCCCGTAGATATTCGCGCAGTGCTCCTGGTTGACCGAACTCGCCAAGGTCGCGGCGTCGATCGCAGGATCGGCCAGAGCCGAGGCGGGAAAGGCCAACAGCAGCGCTACGACCCATACTGCAACAGATCCAGCTCTCATCGAATCAGTTCCCCGAAGACCACTCCGGCCAGGGGCCGAGCGGTCCAATGTACAGGTGGTTTCGAACGTCTTGGCCAGTGGCGTCACCGACGGAAACTACAGCAATCCAGGGCACAGTGGCCTGACCCGAACCGCCAAATTCCGCCACTGCAACCTCTTGGTTTCCCACCGTGCCGATATTCACAACCTCCGAGGTGCCCTTTTGCCGATCGAAGCGAAGTACTGGATTGCCTCGCTTCTCGTCGGCAGCGATGTAGTAGATCGAGTTTCCTTCGCCCACGACAGCCGGCTTCGGTGCGAGTCCCGGTGGAAGGTACACCCCCCGTACCAGTTCTTGCACCATCGTCGAATCGACAGCAATGTTGAGGAGGACGTGGACGTCTGGAATGTTCTTGGCGACATTCCCCTCGAGGCGAGCGTATGCCAAGAGGTCACCGGCGCTGCGACCCGCAGCAATCGACAGGATCTCGTAGGCGGCCAGGGCACCACCACCAACCCGCTCGCGAACCGAGACCACCGCAGGCGGTACTGCGCGACCGAGGCGGGTCCCGGTCCGAGTGGCGCCGACCCACAACACACCCCCACCGTCACCGACAACTTCCAGACCGTGTTCGACTGTCCCCGGCGATCTCGTGAACTGGGTCTGGGTCTCTGCAAAACCGACACCGCCGAGCTCGAAGAGATCCACCGCCCCCTGGCGGTCGACGGTTGCGTAGAGCAGGGAACGCCCCATATCCGCCGCGACCTCTTCTACGCGCCCCTTGATGCCTGGGACCGCGCGAAGGGTACCGTCGTAGTAGTAGAGGCTGGAGTCACCTCCCACCGATCGAATGAAGAAGAAAGAGCCCGCATCCCACCAGGCAGCGCCCGAGTCGGCACGGTCAGAGCCCGCACCCATAGCTTCCAGGCGGGAGGAGCGGGAGCCAGGCACCACACGGTCCCTCGTCCCACTGCCCTCGACTTGAACCACCCGCAGCCAGGTACTCCGGTCTCGATCGGTCAGCTCATGGACCAGCTTGGGCGCGTCCCCAGGAGCCCAGGATGGGCTCTGTACTTGGCGCCCTTCCATGGCGGCCACGTCGGACACCAGCCGCAGCTTTGGACCAGCTGCAGCGACACTCATCCCTCCAAGGAAGAGCACCAACACGAGCCCCAGACGAGCTGCTGCCGTCATCATCTCTCTAGTTCTTCCCCTGGATTCGATCGCCGGGATGGGCCGTAATCGCTTCCCCGCGGAGGAGGAAGCGACCCGGGTAAAGCCAGAAGCCCCACTGCCCCTCCGGACCCTCGACCCCCAGGTTCGCCGCGACCTCGTCGAGCTGTGCGCGCGTAGCGGAATCCATGACCGCACCAGCGTAGCGGATTTCGGGAGGCTTTGATTCGGCTGAGCCCCCTTCCAACCAGACGTAGTCGACAGCAAATCGGGTCAGCTGCTTCTCGATGCCGACAACCGTGAGGGTATTGCCGTCCGTTCTCCCCCAGGCCAGCGCAGTGGTCGAGGCTCGCCACGCCGCATTCAGCTCGCCCAACTCCTCGAAGACCCCAGCCGCGAGCAACAGGAACTCACTCGAACCCAGGGCTTGCTCGCAGTGGGCCTGGGCCATCACATAGACCCGCGCCTCCTCCACCCGCCCCTTGCCGAGACGGGACTTGATGGTCTTCATGTCCCCGCTCAGCCCCCGCGAGCAGTCGGAGTTCGAGCCCACCTCTTCGACGACCAAGGGTGAGACCTTGGACCCAGAACCGCTCTTGGGACAACCGATGGCCAGCAGCGACAGAAACAGGGCGCTGAGGGCAAAGAGCAGATCATTCCGCATGAAGCCTCCCTTCGGCGAGCCGAACGCGCCGATCCGCGTATTGCTCCGCCAAGTGAGCGTTGTGGGTCACCAGGAGCATTCCCATCCCGGATCGATCAACGGCCCGTCGGAGGGCCTGAAGTACGTCGTGTTGGCTCAGGGGGTCGAGGCCGGCGTCGGGCTCGTCGACAAAGGCAAAGCGGGGATGCGCCAAGAGGATGCGGGCCACACCCGACTTCCGCTGTTCGCCTCCGCTGAGGTAGCGGGGATAGCGGTCGAGCAGGGCCGAAATTCCCAGAAGTTCCGCCACATCACGAACTTCCTCGCTGCGGGCACCGTTTGTGCGACCCACGTGGCGAACGCTCTCGTGTAGGGCCTCGCCGACGGTGAGGAAGGGGGGAAGGATGGCCTCGGTGTGTTGGAGGAGGCCTTGAAAGCGGGTGCGAAGACCCTGGAGCCCGAGGACAGACAGACCCGTGATTTCGTCCTCCCCCCACCAGACCTGGCCTCCGTGTTCGACGGGACGGAGCCGCAAGATGAGGGACCCGAGCACGGACTTGCCGACCCCGCTGGAGCCGGAGATCGCCACGACCTCCTGGGGGGCAATGTCGAGGTCGATGCCCTGCAGGACCATCCTCCCCGGACTGCCGTCCACCCCGGCCGGTCGTTGCCACTTCAATCCACGGCTGCGGACCACGGGCTGGGCGCTCTCGCTCATGACGCGTCCCCTCCCCCGTCGGCAACCCGAGAGGCCTCCACGAAGGCCGCAAAGGGCTCTTCGGCCGTGTTCAGGTCTTCGGTGCGAGCAACCACAACCCCATCTCTGACCAGGAGGGCCTCCCCCCGCAGGTCTTCCGCCAAATCTACGTCGTGAGTGATGAGCAGCAGGCCGGCGCCACTGTCCTTTAGTTGCTCGTCCAAGAGGCGTCGGAAGGCTTCCCTCGAGCCCGGATCCAGGCCCGTAGTCGGCTCGTCGATGACGAGCACCTCGGCACCCCGCGCCATGCTCAGAGCCACGAGAACGCGACGAATCATGCCCTCACTCAGCTCCGTGGCCAGGGCGTCGAGGTTGGCTTCGGTAGCAGGTACCCCCAAGGCCGTCATGCCCTCATAGCCGCGCTCGAGGCGAACTGGATCGTCCCCGAGTACCGTGCGGAAGTGCTGCCGAACCGTCCAGCCTGGCACGAGGTTCTCGCGCCCCCCTTGGGGGACGAAGCTGATGACATCCCCGCGCAGGGCCGCCAACTGCGGGACCGAAGCTCCCGGAGGGAAGGCACCCAGATCGACCGACAACTTCGCTCCGGCGTGCTGGATCTCGACTTGCCCCTCGGTTTGGACCGGCCACAGCGGAAGTTGGCCCAGAGTGAGGCGGGCCAACAGGCTCTTCCCCGCACCGGAGCGACCCATGAGTACCGTCTTTCGTCCGGGCTCCACGATGAGCTCGTACTCCGCGGGGTCGCCGGGGCGACCGGGCATCTGAATGCGCCCGCCCTGGAGCCGGAGGCGGAAAGCAGGTGCCGTCATCGGATCGCCTCCATCCGGTCCTGGGCCAACCGGAGCAAGCCGCCCAGCAGGAAGATGGCAGAGACGAGAAGGACACCAGCCTGGAACGCAGAGACGGCAGGTTCGCAGACTCCCGCGGAGGGACAGAAGAAACCCTGGGGCCCGGGCAGGTTCGGGGCGAGGCGGCGAAATTCCATGCCCCAGGAAGTGCCCAGGCCGGCCTGCACCGAGGAGGCCCCAAAGAGATAGGACAGGGCGATCTGAGTGAAGGCGACCTGGGTGAAGAGGGCCGCGCCGTGCCGCGCGAGGTGTTCCTTGACGTAGCCCCCAATGAGGTAGCGAAACAAGACCTGATGCAGGGGCAGGCCGTGGGCCAGGGCGCCCGCGAGGATCTCTTGGTCGCGCAGATCCGCCAGCCGAGATGTGACTTCGTTGAGCGCGACGGGCAGGTAGAGCACCAGAACAATGGCCGCGGCCACGAGGGGGCTGGGTTCTTCGAGAAGGAGCATACCCACCAGCACGAGCAGCAAGCGGGGCGGAGAGGCGCCGGCCAGACCCGATGGAGCTTCGGCTTCGCCCTCCTCGGGGAGGACCGGAGCCAGCAAGGCAAGGCCGAGGCGTACGGCGATGACCACGAAGAGGATGCCGACGGCCAAGA
>CAZQTQ010000135.1:0-9853 GCA_964596025.1 uncultured Rickettsiales bacterium | reverse complement strand
CTGAAAAGGCGACCCGCGATTCCATGGCCCACCACCTGCGCCTGGGCTCCGGCCTGGCTTGGCGGGGTGGTGGCCTCCTTGTCCAGGGAACGGCCTCGCTCGTCCTGACCCACCTCCAGCGGGTCGACCGCACGGACGCCGGCGACGACACAACGCTTCAGATCACGACCCAGACCCTGAACCTGCTGGCGCCAGAGGTCTCACTGGGGGCCGAGTACCGTGTTCTGCCCTTCCTGCTCGTGCGTGCGGGCCTGCGCTCCGCGGTGGGTGGAGGACAGACCATGGGGACGACGACTCAGGCCGTCGGCACCGATACCGATTTGGCGGACTTCAACGTCACTCAAGACCTCGATCCGGCCAACGCCACCCTCAGCGTCACGGCGACGGGCGGGCTCGGCCTTCACGTTAATCGTTTCACCCTCGACGCGATCGTCGGGGGCCTTCTTCTTGGCAACCAAGACGGACGAATCGACCTATTCAGTCGTATCGATCTGGCCTTTTCCTTTGACTAGCGGCGAGCCCCCTGCTCGCCATCAGACGGAGCACACCTCATGCGCTCAAAGACCATCATCACCGCCATGTTGGACAACGGCTTTCTGTCCAACAAGACCCACAATCCCATCGATTACATCACCTACACCACGAAAGCCGCCAAGCTGCTGGAGGCAAGCCTAAAGGACGTCAAGCAGCACGAGGCGGTAAGCGAGTTGGTGGCGTCGATGTTCGACGCGGGCTTCTGCAAGCCGGAAGACTTCGACGATCCGACCGAGTGGATCACCTTCGCAGAGTCGGCGGTCGCCGAACTAAAGGTCGTCTGAGGCGGGCACACGGCGCCGCCCCGGGAGGCTGTCCTAGGAGACGGTCTCCCCCTCCGGTGTGGCTGTTGCCTTGCCCTTCGGCTTGGCGTTCCAGACTCGAGTCGACAGACCCAGGCCGATGGCGGCCAGCGGAATCATCACCACTGGCCAGGCCAGCCAGTTCGCCGGGTCGGTAACCGGTCCGACGATCTTGCCGGCTGAATCGAACTGCTCTTCGGGCAGGACGATCGCGTACGTAACGCTCATCACGGCCGTACCGAGGTAGACAAAGCCGTCGATGATCCCGACGGCGATACCGACATTCTTCCGGCCGCCGAAGTCCATGCTGGCCGTGCCGCTGAGCATGCCGTGGACGCCGATGACGGCCATGGACATGAGGATGAGCAGAGGGCCGACCAGTGGGGTCTGGTAGGCGAAGCACATGATCACTGCACCGGCCAGCATCAGCCCGTAGAGGATTGCCGCGACGGGTCCCCTGCGGCTCTGGAAGAGGTGGTCGGAGAGGGTGCCCGCAAACACACCGCCCAAGATGCCGGCGCAGCAGAGCATCATTCCCCAGTTCTCGAACACGAAGGAGGACTTCAAGCCGAGGATCCCATCGGTCTGCTTCGCGAAGGTCCGGCCCCACTGCATGATGGCCTGCCGCAGAAATCCGCTGCAGAACTCGATGCACGCGATGGTCAGGATGACCGGATTCATCAGCATGAGCTTGAAGACGGCGGCTGCTCCCAGCTGGGGACCGTCATCGCCGGACGAGGCGTCGGCGGTATCGAAGTCTTCCAAGCCGGCTTCTTCGGGAGAGTTCTGTACTTGGAAGAAGTCGATGAGCCAGAAGAGCGCGAGCAAGAGGGCCGGGGTGAGGAAGACCCACTCGACCGGGAAGTTCTGGATGATGAGGTAGCCGATGTCGAAAGCGAAGTAGATGCCGAGGGAGATGAGGATCCCGAAGATGGCCCCGAACACGCCCCTCTCGCGCACGTGGAACCAGGGCGCATTGACCTTGACGATGGCCACAGCTCCGAAGCTCTGGAAGTACATGTTGACGGCGTAGAGCACCGAGAAAACGACGACGAAGTTCCTGGCGATGACCTCACCCAAGCCGCTGTCGCTAGTGATGGAGAGGGTCGCAAGCCCCATCAGGGCGTTCATGATTGAGGAGCCCGCTGCCCCGATGAGGATGGCGCGCTTGCCGCCGAAGCGGTCGGTCAATGGCCCGTTGATGAGGAAGGAGAAGCCGTAGACGACGGTGCCGACGGCGAAGATGCTGCCAAAGTCAGCATTCGACATCAACGCCCCGCCTGTGGGGTCCTGCATGTCCTCGAAGACGTTCTTGCTGACCTTGAGGTTGTACCGCCCCATGTAGAGGAAGGCGTAAGTCAGGCCCAGCGGCAGCCAGTTCCACAGCCTGCGGCGGAGGAAGGCCGGGCTGTGGTTGACCTCTTCTACTCGGGGTAGGCGGGCGATCACGATGGACACGACGATCAGCAGGATCCCAATCGGGGCCAGCTTCTCGAGCCAGGCCCCGGGCCCGGAGCCGTCGGCCGCCAGGGCGGTGCCGGGAAGGAGGAGGACAGCCGCCGCGACCAGAGCACTGGTCGTGAGGTGGCGGGATGGGCTGGAGATCGCACGAATCATCGAAAGCTCCTCTCCTCCGGTCTGGGAGGCGGCCGGCAACTTACTGGGATGCCGACCAGGCGGCAAGAGGGTTCGTGTATGGTTGGCTGCCCATGAGAAGCCCCGCCCTCGAACAAGTCCTCTCGACCCTTGAGGACGTCGTTGATTCTGGCGAGGTACCCATCACGGTTTTCGACCTCGACTCGACCTTGTTCTCGACCCATCCCCGCAACCTTCGCATCCTGCAGGAGTTCGCCGATGCACACGGAGGTGAATATGAGGGCCTGCGGGAGGTCGTCGAGTCTCTCGGACCCGACGACATGGGCTGGGACATCGGCTTCCCGCTGTCTGCGCGAGGATTCACTGATCCGGCCCTGTTGAAGGCGGTCAAGGGCTTCTGGTTCAAGCGCTTTTTTACCGACGAATATGTGGTCAGCGACACCCCGACCCCAGGTGCTGTCGAATTTGTCGCCGCCTGCTACGAGCGGGGCTGCTTCATCTACTACCTAACCGGCCGGGACGTACCGGGCATGAAGCAGGGCACGGTGTCCGCCCTGATCGAGCATGGGTTCCCCTACCTTCCGGGCCGGACACTCCTGCACCTGAAGCCGAACTTCCACCTCGACGACAAGACCTTCAAGAACCAGGCAATTCGCGACATCCGCACCCAAGGCGGTCGCGTCATCGCCACCTTTGAGAACGAGCCCGGCAACGCCAACCTCTTCTTCGAGAGCTTTCCCGAAGCCGAGCACTTCCTGCTCTTGACGGAGCACTCGGCCGAGGCCGAGGTGCCGGTCGAGGGGCTGATTCAGGTCGAGGACTTTCGCTAGGGAGCGGGGGCCACGTCACCGCCCCCGCCTGACGGCGACTCCTCCTTGGCTGCGCCCTCCTCAGCCGGCGGCTCCCCCATGTCGTCCTCGCCCACCGGGGCCATTCCAGCTCCGGAGATGACCAGGCCGAGGCCCCAGGTGAATTCCTTGGACTTCTTCTGAAGTGCGGCCCAGGCCTCCTTGCCCGACGGAGCTTTCGGCCGGTCGGGGGCGATGCTTTTGGCTTCATTCACGAGCGCCGGAACGAGCGCTCGGGCCACGGCTCGGTGGCCTTCGGCCGAGAAGTGGAGGTTGTCGACGAACCAGGTACCGTCGGCGACACCGCGAGGCGAACGTTGGTCCAGGACGTCTTGGATGTCGATTACCGGAACCCCCATCTCTTCGCCAACCAGCCGAATGGCCTGTCGCAATTCGGCTGAGGCACGCTGGTGGGGGGCCATGGCCGGGCTGAGGTCGCGGGCCCGGGCCAGTGCTGCGTAGGCGGCCTTCTCGTCGCTGTGCAGGAGGCAGAGCCCCTTGAGGTAGTGGACCTGGGCGTAGCTGTCCGACAGGGCTTCGGCCCGGGCCAAGAGTGAAAGTGGCTCCCTGCAGGCCTCTTGTGCCTCGCTGGAGCCAAGCGGCAGGGCGTCGTGGGGCTCTTCGGCTCCCCAGGGCAGATCCGCCCTCATGTTTTCGCCGGAGCCCTCGATGGACGGCATCTTGCGCGGGCCTACCCCGGCGGTTCGCATAGCTTCTTCAGCCCCGCCGACCAGCGAATCAAATCGCTTGCTTGCCCCCGAGGAGAGCGGCTCAAAATGCATGGAGAAGTGCGGCGGGAAGTCCCGCAGGTTGGCGGCTGGCAGGGCCAGGATGGGGCGAGTACCGCCAGCACGAAGCCGCTCCACCACCTCCTTGACGTTGGTACTCAGGATTTCGCTCAAGTAGTGCTGCTGGATTCGGACGAACTCGACGTAGCGTTCCTCGCCGACCTCCTGGATCCGCTCGTCCTGGGGCACGAAGGCCACCCCCTCGTGGTTCTCGTGCTGAGTCTGGGGCAGGGTCGGCTTGCTGAGGTGCTGGTCCCGAAGCAGGCGGAGCCCCTGGTAGAAGTTGAACTGGTTCAGCCAGTGCAAGATGCTGCTCTTTGGAGCCAGGCTCTCTAAGAAGCTGGTGTGGAAGAAGTAGTAGCCCTGGTCGTTGTGCCCGGTGTAGATGACGGCGAGGTCGGGGCGAAACACGCTGAGTTGGTCGGCCACGTCGACCAACTGGAAGCTGCTGTAGGTGCCGACGCCAGCGTTGATGGTGTGGACCTGCCAGTCGGGCAGCGCCTCGTCCAGCTCCCGCCCCGCGAGCTCCGCAAAGACGATGCCATCCTCCCGGTAAGGCCAGCCCTGCACGGACGAGCCGCCCAGGAAAGCCACCCGCAGGGAGTCTGGAGCACGGTCGGCGGGAAAGCTCTGCTTGCGGGCGAAGAACCAGTTTGTCTCGTACAGCTTGGGATCGGTGGCAAAGACCCCTTCGCCCTGCTCGTCTTTGCCGAACTGGAAGAGTGGGTTGAAGCGCTCTGGAAGGGTGAAGTAGAGGTACTCGGCCGCCTCTTCAATGCCGGGCAGGGGGTAGTAGATCGGGCCCCAGAGTGCAGTGACGGCCAGCTCGATGAGGGCGAGAAAGATCAAGGGCGAAGCCGTGGCCAAGGCCAGGCGGGAGCCCCAATAGCGCAGCGGCGAGGGCGGGGGCGACGGGGCGGAGGCTGGTGGTGGTGTGGTCTCAGGCATCGCGGGGACGGAACCTCACCGAGAGGACTGGCGTCTCGTCGTAAGTCTACCCCTCTGGGCTCCACTCCCGCGCCACGGCCTCTGGCCTCTGGCCTCCTTTGCCCGTTCCGTCTAAGTCCAAAAAGTCGTGCATGGACTTCTTCAGCATCTTGCGGTGCTCACGCTCCAACAAATTGAGCCGGTACTCGTTGATGACCTTGACCTCCATGTCCTTCCACTCGACCCAGCAGGTCTGGCAGACCACGGATTGGACCTTGTTCCAGTACGTGTTGGGGTGCGGTGGCTCCATCGGACGGACTGCCTCGCCGGTGGCCTTGGAGGTATCACCCTCGGCAGCGCCGCAGCGGTTGCACTTGAACTTGGACATGGCACCTCCTGATTCCCGGCAATGGGGCGACATCGTACCGGGATGCGTTCGATTTGGGGATCGAGTTGGACGCGCTCAGGGACGCTTGCGGCCCAGCGCCAGAATCGACGCGCCGGCGGGCAAGTCCACTCGGTCGAGCAGTCGGGCCTCGGCCTTGAGGGCGGCAATCAGCGCCTGGTTTACCAGCCACGGGACCTCCACGTAGGAGGCGCCCCGTTGGTAGAGGGCAGGGCTCAAGCCCTGGGCCAGCCGGAAGCTAACGATGGCCGGGAGGGCAAGGGAGATGGCATAGGTCCGCCGCAGGACCTCGAAGCCGCCGGCGTTCAACAGGGCGTGCAGCTCGCTGGCCACATACCGCCTGCGGTGCCCTAGGGCTTCGTCGTGAATGCTCCACAGGAAGCGGTAGGCCGGCACGGTGATGAGGACGTGGCCGCCCGGCTTGAGCACCCGATGCAGCTCGGCGACTCCCTTCTGGTCGCAGTCCAGGTGCTCGAGGACGTCCAGGGCGGTGACCAGGTCGAAGCTGGCGTCTCCGAAGGGGAGAGCGTCGGCCGCCCCTGCGATTACCTCCTGGGGACCGAGGCCGCGGGCCCGGCAAGCCTCCAGGCCGGGTCCTTCGGGTTCCAAGCCCCGCACCCGCCCAAAGGGGCGCAGAAGCTCCAGGTTGCGGCCGCTTCCGCAGCCCACATCGAGGACCTCTCGCTCCGAATCCAGCCCGAGACCGCGCCGCAGGGTCCGCTCGATGAGCGCACGCCGGCCTACGTGCCACCAATAGCTCTCCTCCATCTCAGCCATGCGCTGTTGTTCGCGGGCATCCATCGGGGGGAGTCTCCCACAGCGTGGGCTCCGGAACGAGGGGGCTTGTACTTAGGCGCATGAGGCCCCATCCTCGTTCTCATGCGCAGACTTCTTCCGGCGGCGGTTGTTCTTGCCCTTTCGTTGCACGTCAGCGGCTGCGTCTGCCTCATAGAGGCTGAGGAAGAGGTGGACTATCCCACCTTTCTGAACGCCACCGCCGGCTGCGCGCCGGACGACTGGTGGGATCTATGGGCCGAAGTCAGCCACCCAGACGGCCCCCGGGGGGTGACTGAGGTAACCGTCGACATCAGCTACGTCTTCTACGACACCCTCGATGACTCAATGATCTTGGAGTACCTCGGTGGCTACTACCTGGATTACCAGGCCGACGGTCAGTGGGCGGCTGCGGTAGAGAGCGGCACCGACATCTTGGATTGCTACTACGAGGGCGAGTACCACTTCCTCTTTGGGGCCGCCGACCAAGAGGGAGAGACGGCGGCCTTCGAGGTGTTCAACTAGGGTCTCTGCGCCCGAAGCCAGAGGCCCCGGGGGGGGCCCTGCTTAGCCGGCGGAGCGGACGCCCTCCGCGGCTCGAAAGCGCCCGGGAGCAAAGGGGGTCAGGTCGATCTCTGGCGGGTCTCCGAGGATGGCGGAAGCCACCAACGCCGCGCTCGCAGGAGCCAGCAAGATCCCGTTGCGGTAGTGCCCCGAGCTAAACCACAGCCCGGAGTCCACATCCCAGCCCAAGATCGGCAGGTGGTCTTTGGTGTGGGGCCGAAGGCCGCTCCAAGCGTCGATCTCGGGGGCCTCGGTCAGACGAGGGACGAGCTCGCCTGCGATCGCTCGAATGGCCGACCTCCCGGCCTCCGTCACCGCCTTGTTAAAGCCCTCGAATTCCAGGGTCGAGCCGCACAGGACGGTGCCGTCGGGACGAGGGATGACGTATCCGGTGTCGCTAAAGAGGATGGCCCGGGCTGGCGGTGCCTCACAGCGCAGCTTGAGCATCTGGCCGCGCGCGGGCTGGATGCTGTTTTTTGGGAGGCTGACTCCCGCGAGCGTCGTGGTCCACGCCCCAGCCGCCAGGACGACATCACGTCCTTGGTAGCTTCGGGCTTGGCCCACCACCCTCCCCGGTTGGCCTCCCTCTACGGACTTGATCCGGTCGCTCTGGAACACCACACCGGCCCTGCGAGCCGCGTCGACGAGGACTGGAAGCAGGCGGCGCGGATCCAGCTGTGCCTCGCCCGGCAAGAAGAGCCCCCCGTGTGCCGGACCGAGTGCCGGCTCTTGGGCTGCGAGGGCTTGGGGATCGAGCCACCGGTGGGGTCGCCCGAGGGCGAGCAGAGACGAAGCTCGATGCCTCAGTGCTTCCGCTTCGGTCTCGGTGTGGGCTACCAGCAGCCCGCCGCTCCGGTGGAACGACACCTCGGAGCCAGTGGCCTCCTGGAGGCCTTGGAGCCATTGGGGATAGCGGAGCAGCGAAGACAGGCAGAGGCGGAAAAAGGGGCTGTCCCCCTCGCACTCCAAATGGGGGCCGAGGATCCCGCCTGCAGCGGTGGACGCCTCGGCGCCGGGAACGCTCTTCTCCAGCACCACGACCTGTCGACCAGCCCGGGCCAATTCGAGAGCAAGGGCGCAGCCGTGGATACCTCCGCCGACGATGACTGTGTCCCATAGACCTTGGGGTGCGGAGGGGGATGGGGACAAATTCACGCTGGCTTTGCGGGGGACCTGTCTGGCTTTGTGAAGGGCGGGGTCCGGCCGGCAGCGGCGTCCTACGGCGCTGCAGGATCAAACGAAAGGACGTAGTCGGTGGAGTAAGAACCGTCCCAGGAGCAGCGATCGCTCCAGCTTCCACAGGGCTCATCGGAGGTTGCGTTGCCCCCCCACTGGCTTCCATTGTCCGGATCATCGAACTCGATATGGACGGTCAGGGTCCGGTTCGTGTCCGAGCGTTCGAGGTCCCCTTCGGCGAACTCAGACCACTCGTCGTCGGAGCCCCAGCCGCCGTCGTCGACGAACAGCCAGAGGACCGCCTCTCCAGCACTTTGACGCAGGTCGAAGCCGGTCTGCGAATCGGAGGGGTCGTCGTCTCGTCCGGTGCATTCGCTCCCTTCGTTTTGTACGGTGTACAAGCTGTAGACCGCGTCGCATTGGACGCATTCATCGGTTTGAAGTTCCGTGATGTTCGTGCCGGTAAAGGAGTAGGCGACGGTGCACTCCGTTCCTTCCAGGGCTCCCGAGGTGTAATTCATCGTGTAGAGAGACTGTCCCGTGAGGCCGGTCAACCAACTGGCCATGACCGGGCAGGCGTCGTGGTCGGTGAGACAGTCCTCGTCCAAGCAGTCAATGTCGCCGTCTTCGTCGTTGTCTCCGCCGTCTGTGCAGTTCCCTGCCTGGCCCCCTTCTCCGCCGCCCCCGGAAGGATCCTGACAGCCAACCAAGGTGAGCAGTAGGGCCTGAAGGACAAAGAAAGAAAGGTGTGTGCGAGCCATATTGCCTCCCTAGTCGCGCCGGAATAGCTGCAGCAGGTGGATGAACAGGATGAAAACGTTCAGGTAGAGCGCCATCGCCGCTGTCACAGCCATGTCCGTTGGGTAGTTTCGCATTACGTTTTGGGTGTCGCGAGCAATAAAGCCGGTGAAGATCAGCACGATGATGGCGGAGACGGCGGTACTCAGCATCGAGGACTGGAAGACAAAGACATTGACGAGGCTCGCGCCAATCGCGACGAACAGGCCCGGCAGGAGGAAGGAGCCGAGGCCCGAGAGGTCCTTCTTGGTCGTGGCGCCCAACACGCTCATCGTGCCGAAGATCCCGGCGGTGGCTACCAGGGCCGAGGTGACGGCCTCGGGCTGGGTCTGGGCATAGAAGAGCACCATCGGCGCGATCCACAGTCCGGTGAACACCCCGAAACCGATCAGCCCGAGCGGGCCGACCACCGGCATCTTGGCTACGAAGTTCATACCGAAGGCCCATCCGAAGTAGATGACGATGGCGAGCAAGGGGTGGGCTACGAGCCAACCCGAAAAGGGGGCGAGCGCCGGGGTCGCCGAGAAAATTGTGGCCCCTGCCGCAGCCGCCATCGTCAAGAACAGCAGGCTGTAGACCCGACTGACAAAGGCTGCGCGCTCGGCCTCTTCGGCGTAGGCGGCAGCGACGGGAAAGTCGGCTGCGATCTCGCTGAGGGTGGGTCCGTAGGTGGGCATGAGTTCTCCTTGCTTGCTCGAATTCGAGCTAGTTCATGATGTGGATGGCTTGGCCCAAGGCCTTGTTGGCCGCTTCCATGACGGCCTCACCCAGGGTCGGGTGGGGGTGAATGGTCAAGCCAACGTCCTCGGCAAAGGCGTCCATCTCGATGGCCAGCGCCGCCTCGGAGATGAGGTCACTGGCGTGCGGTCCGACAATTGCTACCCCCAGAATCTGTCCGTCGGTCGCGTCGGTGATGACCTTCACGAATCCGTCGGTCTCCAGTTGGGTCAAGGCTCGTCCGTTGGCACCCCACGGGAACTTGCCTACCCGAACCTCCAAACCCTGCTCCTTGGCTTCTGATTCCATCATGCCGGCGGTTGCGATCTCCGGATCGGTGAAGACCACGGCCGGAACGGTCTTGTAGTCGGCGGCTACGTTGTGGCCGGCTGCGACCTCCGCGGCGATCTCGCCTTGCTTGCT
>CAZQTQ010000134.1:3962-9878 GCA_964596025.1 uncultured Rickettsiales bacterium | reverse complement strand
GTGGTGGTCTCCTCGGAGATGCCTCGGACGTTCTCCAGCAGGTGGGGGTAGTCCTTGTGCATGATGGCGGTCAGGTCGCCCCCGTCGTCGAGGATGAGGTTGGGACCAAGCTCACCGAAGGCGGCGATCTGCTGGTGGATGCACCAGTCGTACTCCTCCTCGCTCTCGCCCTTCCAGGCATAGAGCGGGGTACCGGTGACGGCAATGGCCGCTGCAGCGTGGTCCTGGGTGGAGAAGATGTTGCACGAGGTCCAGGTGACCTTGGCGCCCAAGGCCTGCAGGGTCTCGATGAGTACCGCAGTCTGGATCGTCATGTGGAGGCAGCCGGCGATTCGTGCTCCCTTGAGCGGCTGATCGTCCGCGTACTTCGCGCGAAGCGCCATCAGGCCCGGCATCTCTTTCTCGGCCATCAAGATCTCCTTGCGGCCCCAGTCAGCGAGGCTGAGGTCAGCGACCTTGTAGGGGAGGACGTCGGTGCCAGTCACGGGCTGGACCGGGGTATCAGTGTGAGGGGAAACCATGATGGGGTACTCCAATAAATAGGAAGGGGATGAGCGTCAGGAGCTCGTCAGCGGGCGGGTGGCGATGGCGACCAAAACGCCTAAGCCCTCCGTCCGAGGGGTTGGAAGGGACTCGATTACCGGAGTCGAAAAACCGACGGAAACGAGCCAATGGTGGAGATCGGAAGGCGCAAAGCCAAGCCATTGGTCAGCAAAAGAGCTGCGAAAGACCTCTTGGTCGTGGGGAAGGAAGTCCCCGAGAAGCAGGGTGCCGCCCGGGCGGAGGACCCGGAGAATCTCCTGCAGGGCGACTTGGGGTTCAGGGGCGTGGTGCAAGACCATGTGGGCAACGACAGCGTCGACTTCACCGTCCCGCAGGGGCAGCTCGGTCAGGTCACCGAGCCGGAACTCGACCTCGGAGATTTCCAGCCCTTCAGTGCGCTTGCGGGCCTGCTCGAGCATGGACGGAGAGGCGTCTACAGCGAGGACGCGGCCCGAACGCACCGCCAGCTCAGCGAGGAGCCGGCCTGTACCGCAGCCCAGGTCGAGGACGGTTTGTCCACGGGGGAGGGCCTCCAGAAGCGCCGGGACGCAGCGGTCCGTACCCAGCCAGGGCTCCTCTTCAACGCTGTCGGGAAGGGCGTCGAAGAAGTCGCGGACGCGCAGGCGGCGAGCCTCCCACACCTCCTGCAGGCGTCGCCGCTCGCCGGCAGCCAGCCGCGGTGCATAGGCGTCGATCCAAGCCCTCAAATCGACCGTAGCCGCGGTGAGTTCGTTGCCCCAGGCGTAAAACGTCAGCCGCCCCTCCCGTCGGCGCACGAGCATGCCCGCGTCAACCAGGATGCGCAGGTTCCGCGAAACCGTAGACTGGGCCGCAGCCAAGATCTGAACGATCTCGTTGACGTGGAAGCTCCCTTCGCACAACAAACGGGCCAGGCGGAGACGTCCGCCATCGGCAAGCGCCTTGACCAAGTCGACCGGATCCCGAGTTGGGCGCCGAGTGAGGGAAATCGCAGGTTCCACGGTTCTATATATATTGATAAATCCGGTTTTGTCGATATAAAAGGAGAGTCTCTCGAAACTTGGTAGATTTGGAGAGCGATGGGCCTCAAAGACACCCTCAATCGTGAATTGCGCGAGTTGTTCACGGGATGGCGGACCCGAAACGAGCGACGCCAGTCCGAATTCCACCTCAAGGTGGCGGCGCCCCTGCGCGACCATGCCCTGGCCCACGACCTGGTCTTGTGGAAGGACTATGTCTTGGAGCTCGAACGCGCCTTGGTCGCCCTGCCCTCCAATTTCGAGGCCCGTTGGCTGCGCTGCCAGGCGCTCTACCACTACTTCACGAGCTTCCGTCCCGGCAGCAAGGAGCCAGAAGCACGCCGCTACGCGATGATGTGGGACACCGACCTCAAGTGGCTCTTGATCAACTTCCCCGACAAGGAGCCCGAGGGGACCTCCCTTCGACAGGCCCGGGATCTACGCGAAGAATTTGACCGCCTCTGCCGAGGCTACAAATTGACCTGAAGCGAGCGGGACGCAGAGCGCCCCACCCAAGCGCCCGCGGCCATGGCACCATGTGCACTCCGTGCCCCGTTTGAACTACCCTCACAAGCCCATTGAATTGCCTCCAGGGCGCTACCGGATCTATGGATTTCCCCCGATGACTGGACTGCTAGTGGACAAGTGGATCGAGGTCTCAGAGACCAATGAGGAGGGCTGCTATGGGCCAGCCGATCTCGCCATCGCCGAAGCCATCCCGAACTTGCTGCGCATCGAGGACGAGGGTGGTGTCGTGCGGTGGAGGGCGGTAGGACAGGCCCCGGAGGAGCTGAGGTGAAGCTGCACCCAATGCCCCCAGGACGGCTCGCCATGGGCCTGACGCTCTTGCTCCTCGGCCTTGGGAGCTCCGGCTGTGAGGAGGACCCTGTCCCCGCCTCGACGACCGAGGCGATCTTCGACAGTAGCCTCAGCGGCGGCTTTTGGTCCTTCCCCTTTCCCAGCGATCTCCGCCGCCTAACCCACCGACGGGCCGAGGAGACCGGCCCCGACTACACGGGCTTCCCCAACCCCTCGAGCAACGGCCTGCTCTCTCGGTACCTCAGCACCATCCACACCGACCTGAACGGCTTCGGGCTCAACTCGCCGGTCACCCTCCCGTTTTCCGGGCCAGTGGAGCTGCCCGAGTGGACCGAGGCCGCGATTGACAGCTCGGGCCGCTGCGAGGGGCCCGTGCGCATCCTCGACGTCGACGCCAACTCCCCCCACTTCGGCACCTGCCAGCCCGCGCGGTGGCAGGTCATCGGCCAGACCCTCGATCCCTACCTGGCCTCGAACTCGGTCCTCGTCGCGCCCTACTGGGGCTTTCCCCTACGCCAAGGCACGACCTACGCCGTCTACCTAGTGGACCTGCCGGGCGAGGACGGGTACCGGATTCGCGGACCTGAAGAACTGAGCTTGGCCCTCGAAGGAAACGAAACCGGCCCACTCGCTGAGGTCTACCGACCTTTGCGCAATGCCCTCGTCCAACTGCCCTCGGCCAACAGCCCCGATGGCTCCGAGTGGATTGCCCAGGCCACGGTCTTCACCACCCAGGAGGTGGCCTCGGAGATGGCGGCTTTGGCCACGAGCATCCGCGAGAATGAAGCCCTGCCGGCCTGGACCGGAGAGCTCGTAGAACTCGACGAGGAGCACCCCGAGTTCGAGGCAAGCTACGCCCTCTACGACGGTGCCTACATCGCCGCCAACTACCAAAGCGGCACTCTTCCCTATGCGTCGACCGGGGGCGATTTTGTCTTCGAGAACGACGGGCCAGCGGTGCAGCTGGAGGAGCGCATCCCCTTCGCACTCGCCTTGCCGCCGCCCACCTTCGAGCAGCCCGACTCGGGTTGGCCCGTCGTCCTGATGGCCCACGGCACCGGCGGAGACCGCTTCAGCCACCTCACCGGCAACAGCGGAACTCCAGCCCGGCTTGCAGGCACACGTGGCTTCCTCTCGATCGGCATCCCCCAGCCGTTCCACGGCGACCGCTGGCCCACAGGCAGCGACACGCTGATCAACCTCTACTCCTTCAACTACTTCAACCCCGCTTCCGGCCGCTCGACCTTCCGCCAGGGGGCCCTCGACACCATCAGCCTCGTCGAGTTCATCACCCGGGAGATGGTCGAAGGCGGCGCTGTGGCCGAAGCCATGCCTGAGTTGCGCATTGACCCGGATGCGCTGTACTTCATGGGACACAGCCAAGGAGGCCTGACCGGGGCGTTGGCCATCCCCTTCGCCCGGGACATCAAGGCCTGGGTGCTAAGCGGGGCCGGAGGCGGACTGAGCATGACGATCCTCCAACGCGAGGACCCTTTCATCATCCGGGACGCTGTACTCGTCGCCCTCGATGCACCGGACACCACCGAACTCTTCCCCATGCACCCCTTGGTCGGCGTGGTCCAGGCCCTAGCCGAGGCCACCGATCCGGTGAACTACGCCCCCCTTTGGGTCGCGGAATCGACCGGCGAAGCCGTCAGCGTGCTGCTCACCGAGGGCATGCAGGACGCCCAGACCCCCGCCGACACCTCCGAGGCGCTGGCCGTTGCGGGACATCTGCCCATCGCACGCCCCCACAAGGAGCGCGCGATCTTCGGACTGGAGTTGCGAGGGCTCGACCCACTGGACACTCCCTACAGCGGCAACCTGGGCCATCCAACGGGCGCTGCGCGGACCACCGGGCTGGCCCAGTTCGACGCTGAGCACTGGGCGATCTTCAACGAGGCCGAGGCACAGTTGCTATGGGCCAACTTCCTGTGGTCCCAGGAGCGGGACGGCGCGCCTGGCGAACTCGGCGGCTCCTTTCCCTGAGTTCCTGGGCCCGCCCGCACCTCCGCGGCGACCCACCTGAGCCTTGACCGAGGCCCCACCCTGCGCTAGCACGCCTCATCATGCCCAAAGACGACACCACCACCGCCCCCGAGAAACTCAGCTTCGAGATCGCCCTGTCCGAGCTGGACACCATCGTCCGTGAGCTTGAGCGAGGGGAGATTGCCCTGGAAGAGTCCATCGCACGCTTCGAGCGAGGCATGGCCCTGGCGCGACGCTGCGAGGACCGCCTCAACGAGGCGGAACGCAAGGTCGCCGTCCTGATGAAAGAAGGGGCCCGGCTGGTTGAGCGCGACCTCGAAACCGGGGAGATCCTCCGAGACACCGAAAACGCAGGCGACGAGGTGCTCCCCGAAGGCGAGGACAGCGACTCTTCCCACGATCACGCCGATGACGAACTCCCCTTCTGAGTCGGCCGACGGCGCCTCTGGCCCGGAGGCGGCTCCTCTCATCCCCGAAGATCTCCCCCTCGATCTACCGGCCTACCTGGCCGAACGCCGGGTGGTGATCGACCGCGCCTTGCAGGACGCCTTGCCCCGACCGGAACGCTGGCCGATTGCCCTCCACGAAGCCATGGCCTACTCGCTCTTTGGGGGCGGCAAGCGCCTGCGTCCCATCGTGGCCCTGGCCGCGTTCGAGTCGATCTCCGACCACTGGGACGCCGGCTACGAAGCGGTCCTCCCCGCAGCCTGTGCTGTAGAGATGATCCACACCTACAGCCTCATCCACGACGACCTGCCCTGCATGGACGACGACGACGAACGCAGAGGACGGCTGACCTGCCACAAGAAGTTCGGTGAAGCCTTGGCGCTCTTGGCCGGCGACGCCCTCCTTACTGAGGCCTTTCGTGTCGTGGCCGATGAAGGGCTTTACCGAGGCACCTCCGACCCGGTCCTGATCGTCCGGATAACCCGCGAACTGAGCGAGGCAGCGGGCATGCGGGGCATGGCGGGCGGACAAGCGCTCGATCTCGGCTTCGAAGGCAGCGTGGACCAGCCCGAGCGCCTCGCCTTTCTCCACCGACGGAAGACCGGCGCCCTCTTCCGCTTCTCTTGCCTTGCTGGCGGCCTGCTGGCCCGGGGGAGCGACAGCGAGGTCCAAGCCTTGGCCCGATTTGGCGAAACCCTTGGCCTCGCGTTTCAGGTGGCTGACGACCTCTTGGACCTTGAAGAAGACGGACCAGCAGACGCGGCTTCTGGAGACGGAGACGCGATCCCGTCCTTCCCCGCCCTACTCGGCGAGGAGGCAAGCCACGAACGAGCCCGAGAGCTGGCCGATGAGGCCATCGCCTGCCTGGAAGACTTGCCCGAAGCCACGGCCCTGCGCTGCCTCGCCCGATACGCCGTCGAGCGGGATTACTAGCGACGATGACGGCCAAGATCCGCCTCGACCAGCTGCTGGTGGAGCGGGGCCTGGCCGCGTCGCGGGACCGCGCGAGCCGTCTCATCCTGGCAGGCCAAGTCCTCGTAGACGACCGCGTCGTGGACAAGGCCGGCACCAAGATCCCCACCGACGCCGCCGTCCGAACCAAGGTCAAGGACCATCCCTA
>CAZQTQ010000134.1:0-3944 GCA_964596025.1 uncultured Rickettsiales bacterium | reverse complement strand
GCGCTGCCTCGACGTAGGCTCCTCCACCGGTGGCTTCACCGACTGCCTCCTGCAGCACGGAGCAGACCATGTCGTCGCCGTCGACGTCGGCACCAACCAGCTTGCCTGGAAGCTGCGTCAGGACCCTCGGGTCACCTCCTTCGAACAGTGCGATGCCCGCGACTTGGAGCCGGCGCAGCTGGGCGAGCCGATCGATCTCGTTGTCATGGACGCCTCCTTCATCAGCCTCCGCCTGCTCCTGGCGCCGCTGGCCACCCTCGTTTTGCCCGGCACCCGGGTCCTGGCCCTGGTCAAGCCCCAGTTCGAGGTCGGCCGGGAGCAGGTCGGCAAGGGTGGGACCGTGCGTGATGAGGCGCTTCGGAGGGAGGCCGTTGACACGGTGTCGTCGAATGCCCGACGCCTGGGATTCAAGGAGCTGGGCCGCTGTGACAGTCGAATCGCCGGGGCACGATCGGGCAACCGCGAAGTCTTTCTGTTGGTACGGCGACTGGACGAGTGCTAGGTTGGCCCCGCCCTGAATTGGGGCGGGGAGTGCCATGTACAGCAACAGCCCGACCACCGTCTCTCGCTTGGTTGCTCTCCTCTTCGGGGGTGCTGGGCTCATCCTTCTCGCCACTGGCTGCGGTGGTGATGCGTACCTGAGCTCCAACGCCGACGACCTCGAGACTACTGATCTCTCCCCCGTGTTCGATGGGGCCACGCTCGTGGTCGAGAGCCCCTTGCCGGCTCAGATCGCCCTGTTGGATGAACCGCTGCTCCTCTCGGCTCAGATCCTGTCGTCCACCGGTGAGCCCCTGGACAGCGCGTCCATCGTCTGGACCTCCGATCAGGTCGAGGAAACGATCCTGCTCGAAGGAGCTTCCGGCGATGTGGAGCTCGAGCCTGCCATCCACGCGATCACCGCCACCGCCGACCTTCCCAACGGCGACCGCCTCCAGACCACATTGGGCGGCATCCGCGTTCAGAGCCGCCACACCGGGGTCTACTCAGGCCAGATCACCATCGCGCTCAGTGGGGACTTCCAGGGCACGCCGATCCAGACGACCTGCTCGGGCGGACTGGACTTCGTGATCGACATGCTGGGCCAAGCAATGGGCGGACAAGGGCAGTGCCTCGTCGACCTGATTGTCATGGGCTCCTTTGACGTGACCTACGACGTGGGCGCGGACATCGAGGGGGACGACGCCGAGGGCGAAGTCCAAGTCGACATGGGCTTCTTCCCCGTGGGCATGCCGTGGACCGGCAACTTCGTGAGCGACGGAGAACTCGAAGGCAACTTCGAGGGGAGCATGGTGCTGTTCGCGATGGACGGAACCATCGAGGCCCACCGGGTAAGCCTCTACGTCGACCCCTAGGTCGGAGGGCAGTCCCTAGAACGGGATGTCTTCGTCGTCGGCGTAGGGAATGTCGGGGGCGCCACCGCCACCGCCACCGCCACCGCCACCAGCGGGAGCACCGGCAGCGGGAGCACCGCCACCGTTACCGTTACCACCGCTGTACGCATCTGCCGGATGAGGAGCGCCGGGGCCGCGTCCAGCGCCGTCCCGCTCCGTGGTCAGGAAGACCATCTCACGGGCCACCACCTCTGTACTCCACTTCCGCTGACCGCTCTTGTCGGTGTACTCCCGGGTCTGGAGTCGCCCCTCGACATAGACCTTGTTGCCCTTGCGCACCAACCGGTTGCAGAGCTCGGCCAACTTCTCCCAAGCCACGACGTTGTGCCACTCCGTGCGGTCATTGCCGTCCCGGCCGCGCTCCGAGGTCGCCATCGAGAATCGGGCCACAGCCTTACCACTCTGGGTGTAGCGCAGCTCCGGATCGCGTCCGAGGTTGCCGAGGAGGAGGACTTTATTAACGCTGTAGGCCATGCGAACTTCCTAGGAGCTGGGCGCCGGTAGACCGACCGGCAAGCCGGTGAGAAGGCGCGGACTCTAACAGGAGCCCACCCCCCAACCAAGCTCCTTCTGGGGCACAAATTGCGGGCCTCGATCCGCCAGTGTTCAGGCGACGGTGGCCCTGGTACAGTCCCGCCGATGCACCGGTCTCTGCCCCTCTCCGTCCTGGTCTTGCTGGCGCTTGTTTCGCCGGCAGCGGCGGAGGACGCGCTCGATCTCGACGCCACCGAGGCGGGCCTCCCGGCGGGAACGGCCTGGGTGGATACCGAATTCAGCGACGAGGAGCTGTCTCAGGTCGTGCTCTTGGCTCCGCCACGGCTCGTAGGCGAGGAATCTGGCCCCTGGGCTGCAAACCTCTTCCGCCTCATCCAAGAGAGCCTCCCGGAACTGGCACCCGTCCGAGTCCGTGTCCTCGAAGACGTGCTCCCGGTCGAAGAGGTCAATGCCCCGCTCTACTACGCCGGCTGCCCGCCCGGCGACGAGCTTGGCTGCCAGTTCGTACTGGGCGAACACGCCGGCGTTGATCGAGTCATCAGTGGCAAGGTGATCCAAGGAGAAGAGCTCGGTTGGACCATCGAGGTGACCGTCCTCAGCGTCGCAATGGCCTCCTTGGAATTCCAATACCGCCTCGAACTCACCGACGGGGAAGAGGACTTGGTC
Organism: uncultured Rickettsiales bacterium; assembly: GCA_964596025.1. Taxonomy (GTDB): domain Bacteria; phylum Myxococcota_A; class UBA796; order UBA9615; family UBA9615; genus CAZQTQ01. The sequence goes on along the minus strand of CAZQTQ010000134.1, from coordinate 1,389 downwards.
GCAGAATCGCTGGCGGTCACCCTGGTCTCGCTCAAGAAGGAGGGCCTCATCGCCCCACTGATGGAAGCCGAGGAGCAGGCTCAGGCCCACCGCAGGGCCATGGAGCGCACCCAGAGCGAAGAAGAGCGACGCATAGTGGCCCGCATGGAGGTCCAGTTGCGCGAGGGCGAACTGGAGCACCAGGAGGAACTCCTCGCACGTGAGGCCGAGCGGAAGCGGATAACAGAAGACGACATCAGCGCCGCCAAGCAGGTCCAGGGAGGGCGGCGCGAATGGGTGGAGCTAGGAATCAGCGAACGGCAGTACATCTCCTACCGCAACTCGGGGCTCGACTTCGACAAGTGGCGCTGGCGCTGGGCCGGCCATCGGCTCCAGATCTTGGGCAGCATCTACTTCGGCGGCATCGGCGGGGCCACCGGTCAGCGCTACTACGGGCACACCCTGAGCAGCGTGGATGGCGAGGGGCGGTGGAATCAAGAGGATGTCTACGCCTGGCAGGCAGTGACCGAGGGAAGCGCAGCCACCATCGGCCTTTCCATCGGATTGGGCATCCTCCGGAACCTCGATGTCGAGTTCAGCGGCTTTTGGGCCAGCTCCCGGGTCTACCTCAAGGTCACCAACGGCGAGACGACCATCGACGAAGAGACGGGAGCCACGATCCCCCATCCGGCGAATCGGCCCGTCGAAGACTGGCAGGAACGCTCGGTCAGCATCTGGGGCGGCGACCTGATGTTCCGCTACTACCTCTTGACGATGCCCATCCTGCGGCCCACCGTTGGCGCTGGCATCGCCTGGTATAGCTACCCCAGCCTCTACAACGACCCCGACATCGCCGATACGGAAGAGCAGCCAACCATCGCGGAGGACTACCCCACCTTCGAACGGCTGGTGGAGTTCGGACCGCAGATCGAGGCGGGCGTACAGGTGGACCTCGGACGGCACTTCGGCATCTTTGTGCGCGTGCCCTTCACGTTTACCGTCAGCCCGGACCGGGCCCGCGAGCATGGCACCTACCCCCCCACCCTGATTCCCGACGCCGAACAGATGCCAGGAGCCCCCTTCGGGCTTATTCGGGTAGTCGTCGGAGTGCAGGGACGGCTCCTGGGCCTACCAGTCCGACCCAAGCAAACCAGCGGGGCAGACGACCTGCTGGAGGAAGACGCTTGATGGTCCGTTCTCCATTCCGTTCTGGGCCTCTCTGGGCCCTCGTCCTGGTCCTGGCGCTCGTCTTGGGAGGCGGTGTCGGTTGCGGCAAGGACCTCCGAGAGGAGTGGCAGGCCAAGGCAACCGAGCGCAAAGCCCGCTTCGAGGAGAAGATCCTCCGCGACCGGGCCGAGGAGTACTGGGAGGCCTTCCGCTGGCGCAACTGGCAGGCAGCCGCTGCGCTCA